>JAEWHG010000190.1 GCA_023387935.1 Bacillota bacterium | reverse complement strand
AGAAATGAATAAGCGGTATTTTTTATGCCTCAATCAAAAAAGATAAGCATTATGACGATTAGACGACACAATTATTAAGATTTAAAATCCGAATAATATTCTTTGAAAACTGAATAATACGGTATTATAAAAAAGAAATTTGCTATAACAATATAGGAAATATGGTATAATTTTCTTATCAAATAAGTCAAATTGGATCTATGATACAAAATAAATATTATATATAGCGAAAGAGAGGTAGTTTTAAAATGGTACATCTAGTATATTGTGACGATAAAGAAAAGGTTTTGGAAAAAATTCTTGATGGTATAAAAACCATGATTGTAAGAGGAGCTGCAGGAAGAAAAATTCCTCATAGCAGAGTTTTTGAAGGTGAAACATTGTACTTTATGAAAAAAGGAACAGGGAAAATCTCAGCTATGGCTACTGTTGTAAGTGTTCAAAACTATATTAAATTGGCAGAAGATGAAATTGTAAAAGTCCTAGAAGATAATCAAAGTAAGCTTAACCTATCTAATAAGCAAAAAGAAAGATGGCATAAAAAATGTTTGTGCTTAGTAGAGTTTAAAGATGTTAAGGAAATTGATGCTTTAGAATTTGATCATCAAAGTAATATGGACGACTGGCTAATAATTGAGAAAATTGAAGATGTAGTAGTAGGTACAAGCATTCCATATAATTATAATAGCTCTAAATTTAAATAAATCAATTGTTTAGTTAAGTCGGATCACCTTTTTAAAGAGCAATAATTACAAAACAGAATATTTTATTTAATACTGTATTATTCAGAAATGAATTTGCGGTATTTTTTTATGTCGAATTTTAAGAATAATAAAGGAAAATAATTCATTATATAGAAATGGTTATATAAAGAGGCTTTTAAAAAAAATGAAATTTATATAGGAGGAACCATGAAAAATAAATAAGTTATAGCTTTTTTGATAACTACTATTTTATTTTACGTGTTCATAGGAAATACAGAAGTGAAAACTAATAATAAGAAGTTGAAGAAAAAAAATTTTTCAATAGATAAAGAACGTGTTTCCATCTGGACTAGGATATAAAATATTATTCCCTTGCCAATACAAAAAATATTATGGAGTTCTTTCATATGAAGATGAGGCAATTTTTAATGTAGAAAAAAATCGCATTTAATAGTATTAATAATATAAATTAAAGTTATGGGAGTATACATAAATAAAGGTGGTATTTCTTTGTTTGTTGTTTTGGAAAGAGGCGGAGAGAAGAATATATTGTTAAGTATAGAAAAAATAGTATTCACAATATTTGCGTACTTACCGATTATATCATTGATAATTTTGTGCATACAATTTATATTTCGTAAATTTGCTTAATTTAACCTTTTTATACATAAACAGATCTCCTTTCGTTTATGTATATCTATATTATATTAATAAGGTTTTAGATATATGATGTGAAGAGTTCATATATCACATTACAAGATCAAGGTGCAGATGCATATAATAAAATTATGCGACGTAACTACTAAAATTGAAAATACGAATAATGTTCTTTGAGAACTGAATGATACGGTATTCAAATCAGAAATTCACTGAAATAATATACGAATATGGTATAATTTTCTTGAAAGATAAATCAGATTAGATGTAAAGTGTGAAGTAGAGATTATTTTTACAGGTTTTTAAATAAATAGTAAATTGGGAGGTGTCAATAACAAATGATATTAAAGACATTAGTTGAAAATACATCTGTTTCATCTGATTATAAATATAAGCATGGTATGTGCTTTTATATAGAGACAGGTAATCATAAAATATTATTTGATTTGGGTAAAAATGGGTTATTTCTTGAAAATGCAAAAAGAATGGGAATAGATATTATGGATATTGATATTGTGATAATATCTCATGGGCATGTTGACCATGGTGGAGCTTTAAAACTTTTTTTGGAAAACAACCATTCTGCGAAGGTCTACATTAGAGATAATGCTTTTGATAAACACTATACAAAACTCCTTGGATTTAAGTTTGATATTGGGATTGACAGTTCATTGAAATCTCATCCACAAGTGGTTCTAACCGGACAAAGAACGGTGTTAGATGATGGACTAATTTTATTTTCTGATGTTGAAACAAGAGAATATAATTCAACATCAAATAATGCTTTATTTGCAGAAATAGGGAAGGATATTTTAGTTGATGACTTTTCACATGAACAAAGTTTAATTATTTCAGAAAATGAAAAAATAATACTTGTCTCTGGATGTTCGCATACTGGAATAATAAACATTAAAAGAAAAGCAGAGCAAATAGTAAATGATAATATATCCTACGTTATAGCAGGTTTTCATTTATATAATCCAGTATCAAAAAGAACAGAAAGTAATGCTTTGATACAGGAAATTGCTGAAAGATTAAATAATAATTTTACCCATTATTACACTTGCCACTGTACTGGGAAAAAAGCTTTTCACAAGATGAAAGAGATTCTTTCTGAACGACTTACTTATTTATCTACTGGTAGTGAAATAGAAGTTTAAATTCCAATTTATTTGCAGCTTAAATTAACTTTAGATGAACATAATCTGTTTAAAGGATAATAACTAAAAAACAGAATATTTTACTTTAATACCGTATTATTCAGAAATGAATTTGCGGTATTTTTTATGTCGCATTTCAAGACTATAATTCATTGTGAAAAAATGCAACGCAACTATTAAGATTTGTATAACGAATAATATTCTTTGAAAACTGAATAATACGGTATTATAAAAAAGAAATTTGATATAACAATATAGAAAATATGGTATAATTTTTTTGTTAAATAAATTGAATTAGTATTATTTTGTTAGACTGATTAATATTAAGCATAAATGAAGGGGGAAAAAGGTGAGGCTAAAAGTTTTAGTAGATAATAATACATATATTGATCAATACTACTGTGGCGAACCTGCAGTTTCGTATTATATTGAAGATGAGGATATTAGCTTACTATTTGATGTAGGATATTCTGAGTTATTTCTAACAAACTCTACTGCATTAGGTGTAAATCTAGAAAATATAAGTACTATTGTTATTTCACATGGTCACGATGACCACACAAGAGGATTAAAATACTATTTTGAACAAAATAATAAAAATAATATTTCTATTATTGCTCATCCAGATGC
Source organism: Bacillota bacterium (assembly GCA_023387935.1). Taxonomy (GTDB): domain Bacteria; phylum Bacillota; class Clostridia; order Peptostreptococcales; family Natronincolaceae; genus Alkaliphilus_B. The sequence continues at coordinate 3,941 of JAEWHG010000190.1, read as the reverse complement.
ATTTAAAGAAAAATTAATAGACAATTTTAAAATTTGTTCTCCTATTTTAGAAGAAGAATTACAAGGAAAATGCAATCTAATCCTTTCAAAAGAACCTATTAAAGTTAGTAAAAATATAACTTTTTTAGGGGAAATACCTCAAATAAACGATTTTGAAAATAGAAAACCTATTGGTAAACAAATTGTTGGCGAAACTTTAATTGACGATTATGTAATAGATGATACAGCCCTTGTATATAAAAGTGAAAATGGTATTTATATTATTACAGGATGTTCTCATAGTGGAATATGCAATATAATAGAATATGCAAAAAAAGTGTGTAAAGATAATCGAGTATTAGGAGTTATAGGAGGGTTTCATTTATTTGAAGTAACTGAACAAGTTAATAAAACTATCAGTTATCTGAAACAGAACAATTTAAAGGAATTATATCCTTGCCATTGTACTTCATTTGCTGTTAGAGCAGAAATACATAAAACTTTATCTGTAGAAGAAGTTGGAGTAGGCTTAGAAATAAACTGGTAAAAGTGTAGAAAATGAACCTATGTTGCTATAGTAATACAGAATATTCTTATAAAGCGTAATAAATAAAAAACAGAATATTTTACTTTAATACCGTATTATTCAGAAATGAATTCTGCGGTATTTTTTATGTCACACTACAAGATTATTGCGTGATATAAAAATTATCCGACGTGACTAGTAAGATTTAAAATATGAATAATGTTCTTTGAAAAATGAATAATATGGTATTGAAAACAGAAAATTTATTCAATGATATGGAAAATATGGTATAATTAGCTTATTAGATTAATAATATTAGCAGAAAAATGAGAACTAGAGATTATTTAAATTATATAAACTTTACTTCGGAGGTACTTATGAAAACTCACTATTATTTCGGTTGGTTTAATGATGTTTTTCTTGATAAGTTGGCCAGATTGCTGCATGAGGATATAACTGATAGAAAATCACTTGTTATGATTAGCGCGAATCCATTTCTTCATGAAGATGAGGAAGTTGGTGCTACTGAACGCTCGTGGCTTGACCAGGCCAACATTATGTTTGATGAATATCATTTAATTGATTATAGCGTACAGAAGGAAGAGGCCCAAAAATTAATTCAAAATGCTTCGGTCATTTTCTTGTTGGGTGGAAATACCGTTGAACAGAACGATCTTTTGATTGGATATGAATTGTCGGATTTGATTAAAAAAAGTAGAGCCGTTGTGATGGGAGCAAGCGCTGGTGCGATAAACATGTCCGCTAAATGGTTATGCTCGAAATACACTGGCTATAAAGGTGAAATAAGCTCTATTTACGATGGTATAGGCCTTGACGATTTTTCTGTCTTGTCCCATTTTGATCTTGAAAATAACATTGCGCAGATTCAAGGCGAACTATCTCCCTTATTAGAAGAAATAAATGTTTATGCGTCGAACAAAGATTGCGCTGTACGTGTAAAGGGAGACAAAATCGACATTTTAGGCAATGTATATTTAATTTCCCATTCAAAGATTCAGAAGCTGGATGAGACGCTTTAGTTGTGAGTGGCTATGGCTTAACTGAATTAATTTCTTTATGCAAAACTTCTGCAACAGGCAAGGTCATGGTCTCGCACAGTATAGGCATAATAAGAAGCTGTATTACTTCACAATGCTTATATTTAATGCCTCAACTAAAAAGTAAATATTTTACTAAAATACCGTATTATTCAGAAATGGATAAGCGGTATTTTTTATGCCTCAATCAAAAAAGATAAGCATTTTGAAAAAATACGACATAACTATTAAGATTTAAATAAGGAAAAATGTTCTTTGAAAACTGAATAATACGATATTAAAAACATAAATTCCCTACAACAATATAGAAAATATGGTATAATTTGCTTAATGAGCTAATCATATTAGTTAACAAATGTGCAACATAAACTCAAACAGATAAATAGGAATTTGCAAATCAGTTTTAGAGATATAAGGCAAAGTAAATTGCAAGAGGTGAAACATATGAGAAAAACGCTTCAGGATGTGGCAAGCTATTTGAAGGAAATTATGGTGCCCGAAACGCACGAAGCATATGCAATCAATCCTGCATATACAAATGTTTCAGTTGAAGAGAGCATACGTGAGGGCGTTCTGGCGTTCAGAGCCTTTTTGGTTCGGCTTTACGATGTTTTATACGCCAAAGGCGATGTCTATGATAATAGCAAAAAAGTTGCCCATGAATATGAAAACCGCACCACGCTTTCGGTGTATTATCCGTTCCTGCACAATGTAAGCACCATACTAATGAACATAGGTTATCATGGCATGCCAGTTGAAAACGCGCAGTCTCTCGCCTGTGGAAATACCATATTCAATAGAAAGCTGTCTGTTACCAAAAACCTTGAATGTCTGCGGTTTCTAGAAGATTGCGGTATTTGCATTGACGGTATAGACATAAATGAAAAAAAGCAAAACTTGTCAGACATCAAGACCATAAAGATTACATATCCAGATAACCCCACTATGCTGACAGGCCTGAAGGTCATGGCAATCGCCGAAATAGACCATGGCACCCTCATCAACCAGGATGTTTTTTTGCGCTGTGATTACAGGGTATTGAAAAAGGATGAAACCGATGTGCTTTCTATCGTGCAGGATACGATAAAGCCTTTATCCGCAGATGTGCAGGATTTCATTCTGCAACTGCATCAGCGCTATCTGGATAAAGGACTTACCTGCGTTGTGGAAGTAAAAGGGTTTCATATCTATATGAAGTATTGTTATAAACGGAAAGATTTATGGGGAATTAACGCTTCTCTCAACAACGGCTATCATATCAATGTGAAATCGACAAAGACGCACGAATACACTGACACTATCAAAATGTTTCTTCCAATTTTGCAGGAACTGATTGCAAAGGGATATGGCTGCGGCAGAAAAAGAGAAATCGGTCATTGTGATGGCGGTTGCCGTGGACTTCCCATATTGTTGGATGATTCTGTTTTAGATATACGAGATGACATTGAAACATGGTTTGATCAAGAATTGTCATGCTTGCAAAAGAAATAAACATTTTATTCATTGCGTTTTTCAAGCATAAGCACGACAAATTTCAATTTGCCTAGTTTAAAATAAACATAAAATAAATTAAATTAATCTATGACACGTTATTTATTTTAGATGTAATAATGATAAAACCGAATAACTATTTAAAATACCGTATTATTCAGAAGTGAATAAGCGGTATTTTTATGTCGCATTACAAGATTATTGCGTGATATGAAAATTAGGCGACATAACTATTGAAATTAAAATAGTAATAATGATCATTGAAAGCTGAATAATGGAGTGTTAAAAAGAGAAATATCCTTCAATAATGTAGAAGATGTGGTATAATTTTCTTGTTAAATAAATCAAACTAGTAATATTTTGAGTACTAAAGATTATTTATATTTAATGAGGAGTGATGAAAATGGATTTTGGATATGAAATAACAATCCCAATGGAGGAAGAAACTGAGTATATCGGAAAAATGTTGCTAAAATTTAATCTTGAATCAATGCCGCTTTCTCAGGAAAAACCGTTTATCGAAATTAATAGATGCATAAAAGATGAGAATGGAGAGGTTATTGGTGGAATTTTGGCATGCTTGGCATTGTGGAATATTCTCAGCATTGACACATTATGGGTGAAAAAAGAATATCGTAATCAGGGGATTGCAAAACAATTATTGAGTATTGTAGAAACTGAGGCTAGAAATAGGGGATGTAATCTTGCATATTTGAGTACATATGATTTCCAGGCGAAAGATTTTTATTTAAAAAACGGATATAAAATTTTTGGCGTATTAGAGGACTGTCCCAAAGAGCATAAGCTTTATCATTTATCTAAGAGATTGTAAGCATGGAGAACTTAAATTAATATTTAGTTTACATAATTTTTTAGACGTAACAGTA
>JAEWHG010000176.1 GCA_023387935.1 Bacillota bacterium | reverse complement strand
TTTAAGCTCAATGAAACTTTTAGCAGAATCTATTTTAATTCAGCCTAATGTGGAGGTTGAAATCTATAAAGAGTTTTTAAAAGATATAGATTCTGAAATGAATAGACTGAATAAAATTATAGAAGATCTATTAAACATGGTAGATATAGATGAAGAAAAACTAACCATTGATTATAAATTAACCTATGTTAATTATTTACTAGAAAAGGTTATAAACTCTATAAAACCTTTGGCGAAGGAAAAGGATATAAAAATTATTCTAAATCAATGGGAAAAAATCCAGATATATCTAGACCAAGATAAGATACATCAAGCCTTAACCAATATAATTTACAATGCAGTAAAGTATACTGAAAACAGTGGAATAGTTGAAATAAGCTTATATAAAAAGGGAGATTATGCTGTAATAAAAATAAGTGATAATGGAATAGGTATAGCTGAGGAAAATATTCCCTATATATTTGAGCGGTTTTATAGGGTTGATAGTGCAAGATCTAGACAAACAGGAGGTACTGGCCTAGGGTTGGCTATTTCTCAACAAATTATAAGTTTACATCAAGGTATGATAGAAGTAGAAAGTAAGATAAATGAGGGTACAAGTTTTTATGTTAAATTACCTATAGAATATATGCTAGGGGAGAGGAACTGATTAGGAGGCTATTATGAAAAAAAATTTAATTATTGTATTGATCATAACTCTTATGCTGATCTCCCTAAGTATATATTTATTGAATAGAGACAATCATATCAATGATGATTTAAATGTAGAGATCCCACCGGTTTCACAAAAAACAGCGGAACTAGTGACTCTTTATTTTCCTGATAAAGGGCGACAATATTTAGTAAGGGAAAATAGAGTTATTGAGCACACAACAGAACAAAGAGAAAGGCTGATTTTAGAAGAGCTTATTAGAGGGCCTGTAAACAAAAGAAATACTTCTGTTATTCCATCAAATGTAGAAATTATGTCTATAGTGTCTAAGGGTGAGACTGTATTAGTATATTTATCAAGAGAATTCAAATCCAACATGGGACTCGGTAGTAACAATGAAATACTTGCTGTATATTCAATAGTAAATTCACTGACTGAGCTTAAGACTATAAAAAATGTTCAGTTGATAATAGAAAGTGAAGAGTACAGTATTTTACAGAAACATATGCCTCTAGATCACGTGTATAGGCAAAACTTAAGTATCGTTAATAATCCTATTAAGAACCCAATAGAGGTAGTGAAGGAGTATTTTTTTTATCTTGAAGAAGAGAATTATAGAAGAGCTTTTGACCTGATATATGAGCCTTCCAATTTAGGGTTAGATTATTCTATGTATTATAATTATCAAAAAAATAGAAAAATAGAAATGTACAATATATATACATATAAAATGATAGATGAAGAGGATATAAAGGTGGTCACATTTAAATATAGTGAAATTGATGCCTTTGGCAATGAAACTTATTATGATGATAAAGAGTATAAGCTAAAGAATTATTATGGAGAGTGGAAGATCATACTTGAAGATATTTAAAAAAATTTCATGTAATATATTGCAATAAGAAAGGGATTAGTTCATGAGGATTAATAAATACATTAGTGAAACTGGAATTTGTTCTAGAAGAGAAGCAGATCAATGGATTGAAGAAAAAAGAGTCACTATTAATGGTGTGGTTGCTAAGCTTGGCAGCACTGTGGATTCTGGAGATGATGTTAGAGTTGATGGTAAGCCCTTAGGGAAAAAGAGTAAATCTGTTTATATAGCATTAAATAAACCAGTAGGCATAACCTGTACTACGGAAAAACATGTAAAGGGCAATATTGTTGATTTCGTTAATCACCCACAGAGGATATTTCCTATAGGCAGATTAGATAAAGATTCCCAAGGATTAATTTTATTAACGAATGATGGTGATATAGTAAACAAAATTTTGCGTGCAGAAAACAACAATGAAAAAGAATATATAGTAACAGTAAACAAGGCTATTACACCAGAATTTATAAAGGGCATGTCAAGTGGTGTAAGAATACTAGGTACAAAAACTAAGCCATGTAAAGTAACACAGATCAACGAGAGAATGTTTCGTATTATTTTAACCCAAGGTCTTAATCGTCAAATAAGGAGAATGTGTCAAGCTTTAGGATATAGTGTGACAAAGCTTAAGAGAATACGAATAATGAATATAAAATTAAAAGATTTAGAAATAGGTCAATGGCGCAATATTACTAAAGAAGAGTTTGAAGAATTAAATAAGAATTTATAGCAGAGATCACATAATTTGTGGTCTTTTTTATTTAACTTCATCATTTGGTTAACCTGAAAAATAAATTAGGTTGACCAATGTATCTATTCCTGCTATACTTATTTTGGGAATGAATTTATTCAATAAAATATATTAATGAAAGGAATTATAGTTATGGAGACAATAAAAAGTTCTAAAAAAACATCTATAAGTGAAATGATGAGAATATCTTTGTGTACAGCGTTACTTTGTATATCATCTTATATTGTATTTCCCTTACCATTCACCCCAATAATGATTACTGCTCAAACAATAGTAGTCAATTTAATCGCTTTAATTTTAAATCCCTTACATAGTGGAGTATCTGTTCTCATATTTATATTACTTGGTGCTGCTGGATTACCTGTATTTTCAGGCGGAGGTAGTGGTTTAGGAGTATTATTTGGTCCAACGGGAGGATTTATAGTTGGATTTTTATTTTCTGCTATTGCAATAAGTTGTTTAAAAGGAAAAAAAGCAAATTTATATAGATATCTTATAGTAGCTGTTTTAGTAGGAATGCCTGTTACTTACTTATTTGGAGCAACATATATG
>JAEWHG010000143.1 GCA_023387935.1 Bacillota bacterium | reverse complement strand
AGCAAAACTTTGATAATATTCGGGTTGGTATATTACAAAAAAATATTAGTGCTAAAAAGTATTGGACATCGTTGGGTTTTAAGTTCTATAAGAATAGTGAATGGGAAGGAAAGCTAGTTGAATGTTTCGAAAAACAACTAACAAAGCTTGTTTAACTTCCATGATCCTAATTGGACAGTTTTTTTATTGAACTCTAATTACTGATGCTACAGTGAAGGTTAGAAAGAAATACTAGAACACCGGTCGGAAAATACTTAAGGGGTGACAATGTGAATAGAAGAATTAACATAGCAACGATTATATTAGCATGCTTTTCTATATTATTAATGATTTGGCTTACATTTGGAGGACCGTTCAATACTTATTATTTGGTGTGGAACTTAATACTAGCCTGGGCTCCTATGATTTTTGCACTAATATTTAAAAGGAATTTAAGGAAAAAATCCTGCTGGAATAGAAATATTACCGCTGCATCTTCAAGTTTCTTATGGTTATTATTTTTTCCAAATTCAGTATATTTAATAACTGATTACATTCATTTAAGCAATGATATGTTTTATTATTCAAATCCAAACTATACACCTTACTCTACTGAAAAGAGTATTCTATATAATTTTGATCTTCTGCCATGGAACAACCTTTTTTCAATTACTTTTGGAGTTTTTTTGGGATGTGCATTAAGTGTGCTTTCGCTTTATATTTTTCATAAATATATTGAGAAAAAGAAAGGTAAAGGAATTGGATGGATTTTTGTAGCAGTTATCCATCTATTGAGCGGATATGCCATATATTTAGGAAGATTTATTCGATTTAATTCTTGGGATGCGATTTTTAATCCGTTATCGCTAATCAGATTTTTAGTGTCAAATATAAATAAAGTAGCTATTACATTTACTCTATACTTCTTTGTACTAAGCTTATTTATCTACTGTATTTTTTATCTATTTATATATATAGCAAAAGCAGATGAAAAATATTGGACAAATTAATTAAAGAAGAAATAATAAACTAAGCAGATGTATTATTCAATACAAAGCTACGCAAAATAATGTTATAGAAAGATCAATTACCAGCAAATATAATATTCAATAAGAAAACACTTTTATGTATTAGTCTTATTGACAGAAAATAGAAAATATACTAAACTATAATTGTTAATATATTAACAATTATTAACGCAAGTAATAATAAACTTTTCTTAGGAGGAAGGTATTATGAAATTAAAAGGAAAGATTGCAATAGTAACTGGAGCAAGTGCTGGTATGGGAAAAGATATCGCATATTATTACGCTAAAGAAGGCGCTAAAGTATTAGCGGTTGCACGTCGTATGGATAGATTAAATGCGCTCATGGAAGAATCTAAGGAATTAGAAGGAGAAATAGTACCATTTATGGCAGACGTTTCTGATAAAGCTAAGGTAGAGTCTATGATTGATGAAGCCATAAATAAATTTGGGAAATTAGATATTTTAGTTAATAATGCAGGTATAATGGATGATTTTAGCCCTACTGATGAAGTTGAAGATGATATGTGGGATAAAGTTATTAATATTAATTTAAATGCTCCGTTCTATGCTATAAGAAAGGCTCTTGTAGAATTTAAAAAGCAAGGTAGTGGCGTAATTATAAATGTTGCTTCCATAGGAGGTCTATATGGATGTAGAGCTGGAGCTGCTTATACTGCTTCTAAGCATGCCTTAGTTGGATTAACTAAAAATACAGGCTTTATGTATTCAAAACAAAATATTAGATGCAATGCGATCTGTCCTGGTGGAATAGAAACAGAAATAGGCACAGGAGATTATATGCAGAACATAAACAAACAAGGTTATGGTATGGCTACATCAGGTGCAGGAGCTAACCCTAGAATGGGTAAAGGAAATGAAATAGCAACAGTGGCAGTGTTTTTAGCAAGTGATGATTCTTCGTATATAAATGGTCAGTGCATTGCTGTAGATGGTGGATTTACTGCTTATTAGAACACGAAATGTTATTAAATAGAAGATAAAACTCACTAACCTTAGTGGGTTTTATCTTCTGTTATTTTAGGAGTGAAAATAGGAACAAAGGTAAAAAATATACGTTTAGTTGATGTAAAAATACGAAAGTTTTATGCTGAGATATCTAAGTGCTACAATTATACAATTCCTACAGACCATGCGTAAATTAAGCTGATTTAGTTGGCGCATGGAGAAATTATATTCTTTTTTAGGAAAATGATATAAAATATATGTATAGAAAAGATCTTTTTAACAAAATTAATGAGAAGACAAGGTGTGTAGTTCGAATGACCCTTAGTATTATAGATGCGGGCTACAAAGAAAAAGAGGTGACGATATGGGGATAAAGGATTATCAAGTGGATATGCATATTCATACTATAGCTTCCGATGGAACCTGGACAGTGGATGAATTATTAGATCGCATTATAAAAAATAACATAAAAATATTTTCTATTACTGACCACGATACAATCGAGAACAGTATAAAGATGCTAAATAAGGTTCCAAGTAATATTTGTTATGTTATAGGAGTAGAAATTTCATGTACATATAATGATGAAGAATACCATATAACTGCATATGATTTCGATTATGAAAATATTAAGTTAAATGAATTATTAAAGTTTAATAGAATACAAAGAAAAAATTCCAATACTAGAGTTATTGAATATGTACAGCAGCAGAATAAGATCAAAGATATTACGGACTATTATTCGTATACACACAGTAGAGAGAGAGGCGGATGGGAGTCTTTAAATTATTTGATTGATAAGAATATAATAAAAGATATTAACGAATATTTTGAAATAGTAAAGTTAAGCAAAGAAAAATTATGTTTAAAAAATCCTAAGGAAATAATTGAAATAATTAAAGATGCAGGTGGTTATTCATTTTTAGCACATCCTAGTGCTTATAACAAAGGAGAAAAGCTATCAGTAGAAGCATTAAATGAATGGAAAAGTTTTGGCATTTCGGGCATTGAATGTTTTTCACCATATTTAAAGAATATAGAAGATGCAAATTATTATGTAAAATTTTGTGAAGAAAATAATTTAATGATTTCTGCAGGTTCAGATTGTCATGGTGAATTTAATAATAGAACCTTAGGTGTTCCAAAGGTTAATATAGACAAATTAAGATTAGAATTTATTAATAATACAGTTATCTAAGTTATAATATAAAATATAGAAATTTAATTAAATATATGGAATTATGAAGAAAATCTGGAGGTTATTATATGATAAGAAAATCAAATAAACAAGATATAGATAAGATAGTTGAATTATGGTATGAAGTATCATTAGAGGCACATGATTTTGTTGACAAAGAGTATTGGGAATCTGCTAAAAAAGATATGAGAGAACAGTATATTCCCATGTCAGATACATATATCATAGAAGAAGATAAAGAATTAATAGGATTTATTTCAATGGTAGATAGTTATTTAGCAGCAATTTTTATTGATAGTAAATTTCAAAGTAAAGGTTATGGCAAAGAACTCTTAGATTATGTGAAAAAACACAAGGAGTACATAGAATTAAAAGTTTTCCAGAAAAATGTCGTTGCTTATAAATTCTATAGCAGGAATGGTTTTATAATAGAAAAAGAATTAGTAGATGATAATTTAAATGAAAAAGAATATTTGATGATATGGAGGAAATAACATTTAAATTAAATCTTCTTTAGCGCTACAAATGATATGTATTCTGGTACTACTAACAAGTGGATTGTTCCTTGCTCTAAATGTCTTTAAAGGACAAAGTTTAGTTGAAAAAACTGGGTATGTAGGTAAATAAACCGAACTATAAATTCCTTTTTTCATATATTTAATGTATAGATAAGACTTAATTCTACTAGAGTTAAGTCTTTATCTATATAAAATTGAGGAGGAATAGAAAATGATAATTTTTATTGACCCAGGCCATGGAGGAAATGATTCTGGTGCAGTTGGGCCTACAGGACTAATGGAGAAAGATGTAAATTTAAGTATTTCTCTTATTGTTAGTCAAATGTTGGAAAAGCATGGCGTTGATGCTAGGCTAACTAGAAGTGATGATCGTAGAGTTGAATTGTTGGAAAGAGTAAATATAGCGAATAATAACAAAGGAGATTATTTTATAAGTATTCATATGAATAGTGCATCCAATGCTACTGCAAATGGAACAGAGACCTTCGCATATCATAAATCAGCTCTAGGAAATAGGTTAGCAAAATTGATACAAAGTAATCTTGTAAAAGAAATAGGTCTAACAGATCGAGGAGTAAAAAATAGAGACCTTTTAGTTTTAAGAGAAACTAATATGCCTGCTGCATTGGTCGAAGTAGCTTTTATTAACAATCCTGAAGAAGAGAAACTAATGAGAGATAAAAATTTTATAAAAAAAGCAGCTGTTGGAATTGTTAAAGGAATATTAGAATTTTCGAATATTGAGTATAAACAAGATAGCAATGAAAATAATATAAGTAATTGGGCGAAGGAGGCTATGGAGTGGGCAACTAGTGAGGCAGTAGGAATAACGGATGGTAGTAGACCGAAAGAACTTATAACATTAGAGAGAATAGTAAACATTCTATATAGATACCATAAATTAGGTAATAAATAAAGGATATTAAGTTGGATTAAATATTTCAATATAATTTCTAAAAAAGTTAATCTATTTATAGATAATTATTAAAAAAATAAAATATAATATTTAATACTATGAAAAGTATATATTCTGTAGTATAATGATTATTATAAAAGATATAGATATATTTTCCAATTATTATTTTAATAATGATAATTGGAAAATATAAAAATCATAAAGAAAGAGGAAGATGCAAGTGGAAAATCATTTTAAAGGTTTAAGTCCAAATGAGGTAGAGTTATCGAGACAAAAAAATGGATCGAACTCCTTAACTCAAATAGAAACGGAAACTTTTTGGCATAAGTTTATCGGAAATTTTAATGATCCAATTATAAAAATATTAATTTTTGCTCTCGTTATTAATGTTATTTTCGTATTTATGGGTAAGGCGCATTGGTATGAATCGGCAGGTATTGCTGTTGCAGTATTACTTGCTACTCTTGTTAGTACTTGGTCGGAGCATAGTAATGAAAATGCTTTCCAAAAATTACAGGAAGATGCATCCAAAATTCTAGTTAAGGTTTTTAGAGATGGTAAAATAGAAGAAATATTAATAGATGATATCGTTGTAGGGGATTTAGTTGTTCTGCAATCTGGAGACTTAATTCCAGCAGATGGAAAGTTAATAGACGGAGAACTGAGAGTAGACCAGGCAACATTGAATGGTGAATCTAAAGAAGCTAAAAAATTTGTTATGCCAAGTAATTACATAGAAACAGAGGAAGAAAAGAAAAAGAGCTTTTTTAATGAGTATAAGCTATTTAGAGGAACTGTTGTAGTAAGCGGTCAAGGTGTTATGGAAGTAATGACTGTAGGAGATCATACACATTACGGTAAATTAGCTCAAGAGATGCAAACAGAAGACAGAGAATCTCCACTTACAGTTAAGCTTGAAAAGCTAGCAGGACAAATTTCCATGTTCGGTTACATCGGTGGTGGATTGATCACTGTTGCATATTTTTTCCAACAAGCGGTAATTGAAAATAACTTTAATATGGTCGAAATCGCTGCATATTTTAGTAATATATCAACTCCTCTTAATGATTTAGTAACGGCTATTATTCTGGGTGTAATTATTATAGTAGTTGCTGTTCCAGAAGGATTGCCTATGATGATTGCTATGGTACTTTCATTAAATATGAGAAAAATGCTTAAAGATAACGTACTTGTTAGAAAATTAGTTGGTATAGAAACAGCAGGTGGTTTAAATATATTATTTTCAGATAAAACAGGTACAATTACTAAAGGTCAACTAGAAGTTGTAGAATTTATTACTGGTAATACTAAAAAATATAATAACTATAATTCAGTAGAAGAAAATCTACAAAAAATCTTACATTTATCAATCACTGAAAATACAAATGCTCTTATTAGCCAAGCAGAGGGAGCAAATGGAGAGTATAAAATAATTGGTGGTAATGGTACAGAGAGAGCTGTGTTAGGATTCATAGACCATAGTAAGATCAATGATAGTCTATATAATGTACAGAAAGTTAAAGCTATGCCTTTTAGTTCTGATAAAAAGTATTCTGCTACTCAAGTTGCAGGTGATTATAACTTAACTTTATTAAAGGGAGCTCCAGAAAAAATAATTTCAAAATGTAAATACTATTATGATGAAAATGGAAATAAACAACCTTTTAATAATCACGATGCACTTGAAAAACAAATGGACGAAATGGCAGGTAGAGCAATTAGAATTTTAGCCATAGCAACTTCTGACGAAGTACTAAATGAAGATGGTGAATTTACTAATTTAACTCTAGTTGGTATTTTAGGCATAAGAGACGATGTAAGAGCAGAAGCTACTCAAGCCATAAAAGAGGTTCAAGAAGCGGGAATTCAAGTTGTTATGATTACTGGAGACAGAAAAGAAACCGCTATAGCAATAGCAAAAGATGCAGGACTACTAACAGATGAAAATCAAATAGTTCTTACATCTGACGAGCTACAAAAAATATCGGATGAAGATTTAAAGAAAATGCTTCCAAACATCCGTGTTATTGCTAGGGCTCTACCTACTGATAAATCTAGACTTGTAAGAATTTCACAGGATCTTAATCTTGTAGTTGGTATGACAGGAGATGGAGTAAATGACTCACCTGCTCTTAAGCAAGCGGACGTTGGTTTTGCAATGGGATCTGGAACGGAAGTAGCAAAGGAAGCAGGAGATATTGTTATTCTAGACGATAACTTCCAATCGATTGCTAAAGCAGTGCTATATGGAAGAACTATATTCAAGAGTATTAGAAAGTTTATTATATTCCAGCTAACAATAAATGTTTCAGCTGTACTTATAAGCTTTATAGGACCATTCATAGGTATTCATGAGGCTCTTACAATTACTCAAATGCTTTGGATCAATCTAGTTATGGATACTTTAGCAGCACTTGCATTTGGTGGAGAGCCTGCTCTTAAGAGATATATGAAGGAAAAACCAATGAGAAGAGACGAGAATATTCTTTCAAGTTATATGAAGACTGCTATAGGTGTTGGTGCAATTTTTACAGCAGTACTTAGTATATTCTTCTTAAAATCAGAAACTATTGGAAATATGTTTATAGATGGAACTCAAGGCTTACACCATATGACAGCGTTCTTCTGTTTATATGTTTTAATAGCAGTATTTAACGGCTTTAATGCTAGAACAACAAGTAAGAATATATTCGAGCATATAGGACAAAATAAAGATTTTCTTAAGGTTATGGGGTTAATTGTAGTTGTTCAAGTGATAATGACTTACTTAGGTGGTGTTGTACTAAGAACTACTCCGCTAGCTATTAACGAATGGTTCATTATATTAGTTTTAGCACTTTCAATTATACCTGTAGATTTAATAAGAAAAGCTATTGTAAAAGATAACGAAGTTCATTAATTTTAAAACCTCTATCCCAAAATGGATAGAGGTTTTTTGCAAATATTGTATATTAATGTATTTTATATTTATTTGAATAGGTATTTATGATACTATTAAAATAAGTGAAAGGAGAATTTGTAATGAAAAAACTTATTTTAATACTATTTACAGTGCTTGTGCTTATAAGTCCTAGTAGCTTTAATTA
>JAEWHG010000104.1 GCA_023387935.1 Bacillota bacterium | reverse complement strand
GAATATCATTCCTGTTTTAACACTTAATTTCGTTTTATAAGCTATTCTAGTGATTCTTATTAATTGTCTACTCTAAAACAACATTGATTAGTCCTATTATTCTTGTTCATATTATAATTTCCTCCTTCTTAGCAATTAGGAGTTTTGAAATTATCTCCATTATGTGACTGCTTTCTTGACTGATGAATACTTAAGCAAAATCATTTCCTAAGCTTTACAATCCCTGCACAATAGGATATTTGGATAAACGTAATATTCTGTTTTGAAAAAAACTTTCTCAATTCATCAAATACCATATAAATCTCTTCATCATCCCAATTGTCACCTGACTTTGATTTGCACATTTCTAATAATTCTCTTGTTTCAAAAGCTACATCACCAATAATAATTTCGCCTTCATCAGAAAGATACTGAGCTAAAGTGCTAAAAAACTCAACTTTTTCCTCGTCATCTAAATGATGTATTGCATAGGTACTAATAATATAATCGAATTTTAAGTTTTTAATTTCTTCTGGTAGTCCCTTTGAAAAATCATATTGAAATAATTTAGCTAAAGGCATTTTTTCTTTTGCAATCTCTATCATTCTTTCTGAAAAATCGATACCATATATTTCATACCCATCATCATATAGCTTTTTAGTTAGTACACCTGTACCGAATCCAATATCTAATATCCTTGCTTTCTCTTTTTTATGAACAACATTATAAATCGTGTTAAGAACATCTTTATATCCTGCAAAAGGGTATTCATTTTCGCTTTCGCTTAAATTAACACTTTTATCAAAGTCATCTGCCCACAAGTCAAATCCTTTTTTATCTAACACTATTAATTTCCTCCCATCGATACTATCATTCTTAAAGACTTGATTAATATAGTTCTTCCTTGTACTAATAATTCCTTCTACAACCATATAATTTATAGAAAATTAAAAATACAGTGTTGAATTATGTTGCAACATATATTTGTAATTTTGTATGCTTTTTTATTGAATGAAAATAAGAACCCCACCCATTAACGCAATCAAAGATTGCTGATGGGTCCCGGGAACCTTGTTGTATTCACAAAAAAATAAAGCAGGGGTAACAACTTGCTACCCCTGCCTATTGATTAAATTATTACTCCATTTTTTCTCCATTATTTATTACAATTTGTCCTTCAAACACATATGCATTATTCATCTGCATTACTTCTCTAAAGAAGCTTAGTGGAACAAATGTTGTACCCTCTACTAATTCTGGTGCAGCTCCTAATTTAATAGGAGTCATTTTCATGTAGTTATAGCTATCTTCACCTATTTTTAGAGAAATACCTTTTCCAACCAAAACGCTTTGCATTTCTTGATTCCATTTTACTTCATATTCTAAAGCTTCAGATATTGCTCTAAGTGGAACCATTACTACGCCATCCTTATTAGTATAAGCTGCTGGAGCTTCTATCTTCTTGTCATTAACCATCATATCCATAGCAGAAACATCACCTTCTACTATTTCTGTGTCTTCTTCTGGCACCTCAATAATAGGAGGTACTGCTTCTTCAAATAATACAACTACTTTAATTGGAGTTGTTTGTGCAGGTATACTTCTTGTAGAAACATCGTAAGTTACTACTAGTTTTCTATTTGCAAGCTCACCTTCAAAAGGTTTTCCATCCTCTGTAACAACCTCTGTATCATCAGAAATATTTAGCTTTAATGAATTGTCAGCGCTAACTAAATCTTTATCAAATAAATCTACCTTAATATTTTGATCTTTGTTTTCTACAGCTACAACTTCAGCGTTGTATTGTGCTGGGTAGATCAAAATCATCGGTGCATTGGCTTTATAAAATCCTGTAACTGTAGATCCTACAGCGATTTCATCTCCATCTACAATATATGTATCTTCAGATATTATGATATTCGCTATTCCACCTTCTGCATCTTCTAACAATGCAATTTTTGCTCCTTCTATAGCTCCAAAATCGTTTATTTCTTTTACTACCCCACTAAAAGAACCAAAATAAGCTTGTTTTTCTTCTGCTTCTTCTTTAATTGCAATAACCTCTTTAGTTTGTTCAGGTGCATTTATTTTTTCTAACTCTACTTCATTATTTGCAAAAGCTGTAATTCCTGAAGTTGATAAAACTGTTGCAAATAAAAATGCTGAAAGTGCCTTTTTGTAGTTCATATATATTCTCTCCTTTTTTTTAAATAAATTTGTTACATTATATTAGACGTACAAGAGAAAAGAAAAGTTCCCAAAAAAAATAATTTTTTTAAAGAAACTTTTCTATCTAATTTTTTTATTTATTATATTTTAAAATTTTATAGTTATGATCTGCTTTATATATCTCCGGATCTATGACAAGCTACGAAATGTTCTGGCTTTATTTCTTCAAAGATAGGCGTTACTTCTCTACACTTATCTATAGCATATTTACATCGCTCTACAAATCTGCAACATTCCTTAGTGTTGATAGGACTTGGAACATCTCCTTCCAGCATAATCCTACTTCTGTTTCTTTGAATATCTGGGTCCGGTATAGGTATGGCTGATAAAAGCGCTTTCGTATATGGATGAATCGGATTCTTATAAAGATCGTCAGATTTAGCTAATTCCATCATATGCCCTAGATACATAACACCGACTCTATCGGATATATATCTAACCATAGATAAATCATGGGCTATAAATAAATAAGTAAGACCTAATTTATGCTGTAAATCTTTTAATAGATTCACTACTTGTGCTTGTATGGATACATCTAAGGCCGATATCGGTTCATCACACACAATGAACTTTGGATTTAAAGCTAAGGCTCTTGCTATACCTATTCTTTGACGTTGTCCTCCAGAAAACTCATGGGGAAAACGAGAGCTATGTTCTTCCCCAAGTCCTACTAATTTCAATAGTTCCAGTACTCTATATCCTCTCTCCTTTTTATCCTTATAAGCTTCAAATATATCAAGGGGTTCAGCCACAATATCCTCTACAGTCATTCTTGGATTAAGGGAAGCATATGGATCTTGGAAGATCATCTGAAAATTTCTTCTAACCTCCTGCATTTTCTGTCTTGAAAGATTGTATATATTTTTGCCATTGAAGAAAAGTTCTCCTCCAGTTGGCTCGTATAGTCTTATAATAGTTCTACCTACAGTGGACTTTCCACATCCAGACTCCCCTACTAATCCAAAGGTTTCACCAGGATAGATATCAAAACTAATGCCATCTACAGCTTTCAGTGTCCCTTCTTTAACATAAAAATATTTCTTTATATTCCTTGCAGAAATTAAAGGTTCCACCATTATAAAACCCTCCCTTTCCTGGGCTGTGCCATAGGATGATTCAGCCAACAACAGCTAGCATGGGTATTGCTATGTGAAGTAAAGGTAGGCATATGAAGCTTGCATATCTTCATTGCGCTACTACAACGATCATAAAAAGGACATCCATTTGGTGGTATATATAAATCTGGAGGTGTTCCATCAATAGAGTGAAGTGGATCTTCTTTTTTCATATTTAAACGCGGTACGGAAGCCAATAGTTTTC
>JAEWHG010000004.1 GCA_023387935.1 Bacillota bacterium | reverse complement strand
TAATTAAAAGACAGGGCGTAAAAGGTAGAATTCATGTAATTATCGTTAATAAAGAACTAGGGTATTAAAGAATGCTTAATAAATCCCCATACTTAGTTATAGACTAAATATGGGGATTTTTTTCTAAATTACTAACTTTTGCTTATGCATTTCCACTTCTCTGGCTATTATCTGTGCTTATTTTTCTAATAAAATTTATGGCACGACATAAATCCAATCTACATCTAGTAGATATCAGAAAACTCAATATGAATAGAATCTCCATATCTATTTTTAAATTCTTCCATTGTTCCTTCATTACAAATTGTTTCTGTTTCTTTTGCAGGAAGTTTTATAATAAATTCGCTACCGACACCGTATCTGCTTTCTACTGATATTTCTCCACCATGCATAGCTACTAGAGATTTAACCAGGGACAGGCCTATACCACTACCTTCATGACATCTATTAAGCAGCTTGTCTACTTGTCTAAATCTTTCGAAAATTACTTCTAATTTATCCATAGGTATTCCATTTCCCCTATCCTTAACCGAAATAACAACTTCTTCTCCATGATCATAAACACTCACCAATATTTGATTATTGGGCTTAGAAAATTTCACTGCATTTGATAATAGATTTAATATAATTCTTTCCATTACACTTGGATCAACTAAAATAATTTTCTCCTCTACATCGGTATCGAAGATTAATTCTATATCATTGAATTCTATGTATTCTGCCACAGATAAAGTGATATCTTCAATAATTCTAACAATATCGCAATTTTGCAAACATAATTCAAAATACCCAGAATCTATTTTAGTAATATCGATCAAATTATTAGCCAATTTGGCCATTCTATTAGAGTTTTGTTTTAAAATTTTAAGTTTTTTACTTAATTTATGAGAGTGAATGTACTCTTTATCTTTAGTCTCAAATTCTATAAGTTGAATTGTACTGAATAGTAGATTAAGAGGCGTTCTAAGTTCATGGGACAGATTTGCAAAAAATTCAGTTTTAAGTCTATCGTACTCTCTAATTTCTGCAAGAACCTTCTGTTCATGTTTTATTTTCTCCTCTAATAGCTGAGTTCTCTTAATGTTAGTTATATCTCTAACTATGTTAATTATAAATAATTCCCCTTCTGATTCCAAGGATATCCCTCTAATATCAATATCAATTTCTTCCCCATTTTTAAGAGGAATTTTGTGATAAGTAACACCAGATTGTATTTTTCTATCCATTAACATCTTTAGAATATTATTATTAATAAATAGACTGCTCTCTTCTTTTTCAGATTCAGCATCATGTTTGTAGACAATACCCTCTTCCTTATTATCCATCCCTATTAATTCAATAGCCGCCTCGTTAATCAATACTATTTTATCATCTTTATATACTAGTACTCCATCTGGTAAACTCTCCACTAATTTTTTATATCGTTCTTCACTTATTTTAAGTCTTTTTTCTGATCTTATTTGTTTATTCAAATCATTATAAATTATAACTATACTTAATGTACTTAATGTCCAAAAGATAATCATACCAATAGCAATTTCCAACCAATCTTTAAAAGGCATATCTACAACCACACCAAATATAGCCATTTTAATTATAACAAAAATAAAAAAATCTATAATAATTCTTTTTGTATTAACAATATCAGAATATTTTTTAACTTTCTGTGTTCTACCAAGTAAGGCTCCCATAACAACTGGTAGCAGCATTCCTAATATAATTCCTACATTAGCTCCACGTATGCCCATACTTAAACGGTATAAAGCAGGCAATATACTAACTAGTAAACCAAGTCCCCATCCGCTAGTATATGATATCAGAAAAATAGGAACACTTCTAAAATCAAAGTGGTACCCCAAATGTGTATATCCATGAATCATAGTAGCTAAAGTTATGAAACTAATTAAAAAATACCTAATGAAAAACTGGCAACCTTTACTAGGTTTTTTATGAATAAGTGTACTTTTAAGTTTATTAATTAAGAACATAAATGTAATGATCAATGTCATATTTCGAAAAAATATACCTATCACTTAAATCTTCACCTTCCGAACAAAATATAATTTTTGCTAAAATTTAACATTTAATTCAATTCTACAAAACTTTACATTTACCTTCTTATTGTCGATTGATTATATTGTTTTTCGGAATTTTTTTACAATTTTATCAAATTTATAGTAAATTTATTTACGATAGGCTTAGATCAGTTGTTGAATATAGATAAAAAATGTCGATTAAGGCAAATTGCCCTGGATCGACATTATATGTATTATTTTTCAGCTTATATAATTATATATTACTTTTTAAAAATAATCTGATGATATATTGGACAGTTTAAAGACTAATTAACATCGTACACTTCAAGGCTATCCGCTCTTACTTTAACATATTCTCCTTTAGGTAGATTATTACCTTCCATCTCTATTTGAATGATACTGTCACCAAATCGCAAATCTACAAGCCCATCACTATAAATCCTTTCTAAAATTCCCGTAATAAAAACTTCTTCTTCTGTACCGGAAATATTAAATTTCTTTTCTTCACTTAAAACAACATCCTTACCCCAGACTAAAGAATCTGTAATATCGTATTGAACATCATATTCCTTATCTTTTTCAGCTATACGATTTCCATTCCAAACAGCAGTTCCGCTTCCAAACTCCATTGAAAAACCAACAATGATATCTTCCGTATCCTTATTTATTTTATTAATTAATATTTTCAATTTGATCCCTCCAAAAAGAATTATAGCCAATGATTTGTTTTGACTCTTTTGTAAAAAAAGCATCCATTTCCTTAATAATTTAATTTTACTAAAGAATGCGATGCCATATCCTAGCTATTTTATGTTATTTATTTTTATTAATATTTTACGGTCTAAATACAACTACTAAGAGCATTTTAAATTGTTCTTTAGCTAATAATGCATGTGGAATACCTGCTGGCATAACAATGGTTTCGCCCTTCTTTACATTAAACATCTCTTCCCCTATTGTTATATCTGCTTCTCCATCAAGCAAATACACCATTGCATCTCCACCAGAAGAGTGGGAGCTTATTTCTTCACCCTTATCGAATGCAAATAAAGTTAGGCTTAAGTTTTTCCCTTGTGCTAAAGTTCTACTAACAACTTGACCTTCTTGATATTGAACTAATGACTCCATATCCAGGGCTTTTGAAAACTCAATATTTTTAATAAATTGATCCATTGATAATCCTCCTTATTATATTAATTTTATAATACTATTATTTCCATAATACAGCGACTACATCCTAATATACTTTTATTACGCAGTTATTTGGATGTATATTCATATCCATTTAATATATATATTAAACCAATTCTGTTTATTAAACTGTGATTACTATCACAAATTAATTTTTTAAATTGGCTTTCCTGCCTCAATCAGTACTTTGTTAACTAACATGGCAAATCCTACAATAAACATTACTACACCTGTTCCAATTAGCAACCATTCTATTTTTATAAAGTCTGAAAGCGGCCCAAAAATTAGCATTCCTAAGGGCATCATAATACTTGATATCATTCCCAAAACACCGAACACTCTACCTAGAAAATCTGCCTCTACTTTCTGTTGTAATAAAACCGTAAATGGTGTATTAAAGAGAGGCATAACCATACCTATTAATCCCATAAAAAATAAATATATCCAAAATATAGGAATAACGCCAAGCGCAAAGGTACCGAATCCCATAACAAGTGTTGATAGCGCCATTGTGTGGATCTTATTTTTGAATCCACCCCAAGAACCCATTATAATACCTCCAATCAGCATACCGCCGGAAAAGATGATCTCAATTGCTGTCAGACGCCAAACATCATCTCCAAAATTACGTGCGACCTGTAAGGGAGTTAAGAATGCAACGGGCGCAGCTGATAAAAAGAAAATCGCACAAAATATAAAAATTTGCTTAACAAATCCATGATTTTTAATATAGTTGTATCCTTCCTGCATATCACTAAAGTAGCTTGTTTTTTGTTTTTCCAAAGCCTTGGCATGAGCAGGCACATGCAAAAATAAAAACAATATCAAAACTGCTACTGCTGCAGTAATAACATCTATTAAGAATATAATTTCCATAGAGGTAATAGTAAACAGCGCACCACTAACCATAGGTGACACAAGCATAATCATTGATTGGATACTGCCATTTGTTGCATTCACTTTAGTAAGCTTATCCTCTGGCACAAGATATGGAATAAAAGCTCCCACGGCTGGTGTTTGAATTGCTGTCCCTAGGGCCCTTACTGCGGATACAACAAAAAGCATCCATAAATCATCATATCCCATAAAAAATAATATGGCTATAATAAGGGTTGATATTGCTATCATGGAATCTGACAAGATAATCAATGTTTTACGATTATAACGATCTGCCCACACCCCAGCAAAAGGTGAGAGGAAAAAGGTTGGTAAAAAACCGCAAACAATTGCTATTGTCATCATAATACCCGATTGTGTTTTTAATGCAATATACCATCCTATTGCATACTGAACCAATGATGATCCAAAAAGTGATATTGTCTGGCTGGCCAAAAACAGCACTGTTTTTTTCTTCCAGTTTTCATTCATAATATTCTCTCCAATCATTTGTCTGTAGATATAAATGTATCTATCCATTTATTCAAATAAAAAACACAGGCTAGCTACCTGTGCATTAAGTAAACAGAATATATTATGCATCACAAAATAAATATATCTTGTTTTTAATCATTCATATAGTAACATACACATTTAATATTTACAATGTTAAATATTAAATACTATCTATCTTTTAATGGAGTTTTGCATATTAATTTCCTCGTTAAAGTTTTATTGTCTCTGTTCTCGCATTGTCTCTATCATCATTTTAAAATCCGTATTATTGTACATAAACATAACAGTATCTGCATCACTTTCCCTTATCATATCATCAATAGTCATATCTAAATCCTCAATATATCTAGGATCTACTAACTGAACTTCTTCAAATATATCAGCAAATAACCATGATGTAGGGGCTTGATAGCTATCTCTAAAGATCATAACTTTTTTATTCGTTAAAGCCTCCTCATTTCTTATCTTTAAGATAGAACAAGCATTACCAAACATATATGCGCCGCCATATAGTATTTCTTCTTTTTCTCTATCTCTAGCAACAAAATCTTCTTCTTTTCCCTTCACATCCATAGTTCCATCAAATTTAAAATACTCATAGTTTTGCTTGTTTTTCATATGAACATAGGGTATTATTTCATCTTCTTGCACTAGCTTGTTCAAATTTTTGTTATAGCTTCCTAAAAAATATCCTTTATCAAACATGGTTGTAGTATATTCATCCCAAGGTTTATCAGCTAATATATTCATTTCTTCCATCATATATTTAAAACCTTCAAATGCACCTATTCCATTCCAGTGATGATCTGTTTTAAAATATAGTTTTTCTCTTTCCTGTTCAGTAAATCCTTTTAAAAAATGTTCATCTACATCTATAAATTTAGTTTTTTCTGTATCAATATATTTCTTAAATCTATTCTTATTATTTATTGAGTTTTCCAATCCTTCAGTGTACTTTGGATATAAATGGGATAACATACTCTCTTTATGGGGAGTAGATACGTAATAAACCTCTTTATTTGTCTCTATCCCTATTTGAGTTAATTCATTGATATCCTTAGCCAAATCTTCTAGTTCTTCATCCGATATTATCTTTGCAGGAGTTGGCATAATC
This sequence comes from Bacillota bacterium, assembly GCA_023387935.1. Lineage (GTDB taxonomy): Bacteria > Bacillota > Clostridia > Peptostreptococcales > Natronincolaceae > Alkaliphilus_B. The sequence goes on along the minus strand of JAEWHG010000004.1, from coordinate 663 downwards.
CAATTATCATCTAATAAATAGTAGTTTCTGATTTTATTATTTCCAAAAATAAGATTCGCCTTTGAATATACCATAGAAAGCTCTTCTCTAAATGGAAATTGATCCGAAAAATAAGTTTCAAATTTACTAGTATATGCACCTTTCTTTATATCTGCTACAGTTGGTTTTTGTTGTAATGTCCTATTTTCTGAAGCACTAACTACTCGATCTTTGCTCATTATGCTAATAATAAATGTTCCCATAATGATTATTAAAAATGGTATTGCTACCCATTTAGCTTTATTATTATTCATATTCCATCTCCTTAAAATCTAAAATATAAAAACGGATTATAAGTTGAATTTATCAGTATCACAACAATAGAAAACATCAATATCATTAAAAACATAGAATGTAAACAGTATGCCAAATGATTTTCCACTAACTTCTGATTCTTAATTTCTATTATGTTTCTTACCTTCGATACTATAGGTGTTGCAAATAGCATGGCTAAAATAATCATAAAACCTGAACTACTCATATATGTTAAGAATGAATTATTGTATAATAAATTATTTCCACCTATTAAAACCTTTAAAAATTCAGTTGCTTGGATTATGTTTTCAGCTCTAAAGAACACCCAACCTACCATAACTATAAGTAATAGATAGATATGTCTAAATA
>JAEWHG010000035.1 GCA_023387935.1 Bacillota bacterium | reverse complement strand
TTTTCCATTTACTTCCATAGTTTCAGAAACCTCCAAAACATCTTTAGAAAAACGTTCATATAAAGTAAATTTTAATATGGGACTGAACATACTAACACTTCCACCTTCAAAGTAGTCTCCCTTTTTTTCATATAATGCAGGAGTAAATTTGGACGAAATTTCTAACGAGTCATATTCAATTTCAGACAAGTTCTGATAGCAGAAACTATCTTTTGTATATCCATTCGGCATTTCGTAAGACGTTAACTTAATCTTACCCCCTTCTTCCGTAAACAAAAACAAATGAGGCATAGCATTGGTATGATCCCCAACAGTATAATAACTTTCCTCTAGCATAAATGCGCCAGAAAAATCCTCTGGTAAACCACTGATTTTATCATTACACAAGGTATTTATATGTTTAGCATATGGATAATCCTTAATGCCTTGCTGCTCCAGTTCTAAAAGCTGTATATGATTATCAAAATGACCGGTAAGCATAGTTATAAATTCCTCTAATTGATTCATAAAATCACTCCTATTTCTATTTATTTGATTTTATCACAAAACATTAAGATGGTTAGGAAAAAACGAAGAACCTACACCCTTCGCTTTCCATCAATATAAATATATCTTATTATTTCTTATTTATGCTCGCCTATCTTCTCAATTAATTTATCTTTAGAAATTGCACCTACAATTGTATCTACAACTTCACCATCTTTAATAAATAATATGGTAGGTATAGACATTACTCTATATTTAGCACTTGTACTTGGTGAATCATCAACGTTAAGTTTTCCTATCTTTACTTCACCTTCTAATTCACTCGCTACCTCCTCGATAATTGGTCCCATCATTTTGCAAGGACCACACCAGTCAGCATAAAAATCAACCACTACTAATTCTTTTGCCAAAAGAACTTCTGCCTCAAAATTATTGTCATTAAACTTATGTGCCATGATAATTCCTCCTTCTAAATTGTATATTATTATTTTATTTTATCACTCATGTCAATACTGTTATCATATATAGATTTTCTTATATTGCTGTATCCTATACATATATTATCTTAAGTCATACTATTTGCAGCATCTTCTTTTTCTTTTTTTGCAACATTTTCCTGTGTTGCACTTACATATAATAGCTTCTACTTCATCCCAAGATCGTTTTAAGCATAACACTCTACGATTTAGATCATAATTACAGCTAAAATAATTTGATATTTGATATTTTAATCTTTTATTCAAAGGGATCACCTAACTTTCTTATATATATAATTTATTAGGCAATCATGTCCTTTGTTACTTATTTCGATATGCTACTAGTCTATGAATAGGATTTCCCATACTAGAGAATTTTTCTTCGTATTCTGTCATAACATTACCTTCCATATACTCACTGTGATGTAAATCAAAGGTACTATTCTTTAAGATCCATCCTGCATTTTCTACTTCTTCTAATGAAAATTCAAATAATGGCCTGTTGTCCGTTTTAAAGATAACTTCTCCATCTCTACTTAGGACTTTATCGTATTTGCTTAAAAATTCTTTGGATGTCAATCTTCTTTTTGCATGTCTTTCTTTTGGCCATGGATCAGAAAAGTTTAAATAAATTCTAGAAATTTCATCTTCATTAAAAATCTCCATGATTTCTTCTGCATCAAAACGTATAAAACACAAATTGCTTAGTTCTACTTCACTTCTTTTTTCTAAGGCACGGACTAATACACTAGAGTATTTTTCAATACCAATATAATTAATATCAGGATTTATTGTTGCTTGCTGTATAATAAATCTACCCTTTCCCATTCCTATTTCAATGTGAATTGGATTATCGTTTCCAAAATATTCATTCCACTTACCTTTTAATTCTTTTGGCTCATGTACAACATACTCATTTTTTGCAATTATGTCTTTTGAACCTCTAACATTTCTTAATCTCATACTAATTCTCCTGAATTTATCATTTTAAACTCTTTTTATCTTATCACTTTATTATAACATAGAACCCTATTTAGACAAATTATTTTTTTAATCTTCACCTTTAAAAATTGCAATATCACTAATTAACAAAGTTTATTATCTATTATGTATATTTTTCCAATATTCCCACTTTCATTTTTTTACATATTGACAGTAGCATTTTTTGAATATAGGAGTAAGATATAGGCTATCATAGTATGATAAATTTGGAAGAAACGGAGTTTTCATATGGAAAAAATTATTCAATATTTATATGATATTGAAGAGAAAGCCGATGTAATCGTCAATAGAGCAAGCGAAGAAAAAAAGCGATTAAATGCTTCTCTTGAAAAACAAATTTTAGAATATAATGAGTCTGTTCTTAAAGAAAGAACTGCTAAAATAGATCTTTTGAAATCAAAGGTGCATGAAGATTTAGAAAAAGAACTGGCTTTACTAAATGAAGATTGTAATAAGCAAATTAATACCATGGAACAATACTTCCATGAACATCACAAAGAACTTATAGATAAACTATTTCAAAATATAATTAATGATTAGGCAGGGATAATAATGGGTAATTTATTAACTTATAGTGGGATTATTACCAAAGTTAAAGCCATGGAAAGTAATTATATAAACTTTGCTGATTATGAAAAGATATCTAATTTAGAATCTGTTTCTGACTTTTTTTCTTATCTTAAAAATCATCCAGGATATCATAATCTTTTAGCTGGATTAGATGAAAATAATATACATCGTAGCCAAATTGAAGGTATTTTTATTAATGGATTATATAAAGATTTTGCAAGAATATATCAATTTGCTGACATGACTCAAAGAAAAGCACTTGACCTTATTTTTTTTCGTTATGAAATAGATATATTAAAAGGTTGTTTACAATTAACATTTAGCAAAGAACATGATTATGACATACCACTATTTGAGGACTTTTTTGAAAAGCATTTAAAAATTAATACAAAAGCACTATCATCCATTTCCTCTGTGGATGAATTTATTAATGCCTTAAAAGGAAGTGAGTATTATGATCTGTTTACAAGATTATCAAGCTCAAATCATATAAGTTCTTTTGATTATGAAATACAGCTTGATATTTACTATTTTAAGAAGGCTTGGAAGTTAAAAGACAAATTGTTAAAGGGCGATAACTTAAAAGCATTTACCGCCAGTTTAGGTACTGAAATTGATTTACAAAATATCATGTGGTTATATCGATCTAAACGATTTTTTGATATGAATTCAAATGACTATTATGCAAATCTCATTCCTATCTATTATAAGCTAAAGCCAGATGTATTAAAGAAATTAGTGGATTCCTCTTCTATGGATGAATTTAAGAATATCGTATTAAATACACCATATAAAGATATGTTTTTATCCAATAACAATGGAGTAATGGAATCTTTTTCCTCTCAACTTTTATTAAGGATTCAAAAATTAAACAGTAGTAAATATCCAAGTTCTATGGCCCAAGTTTTGTATTATCTAAATAAAAAGAGCGATGAACTAAATAGATTAACCACAGCTCTTGAATGTATTAGGTACAAATTGGAACCTTTGGAAATTCTTAAATATGTATTGCAGTAAAGTGTACTTTCCCAATGAGGGCTGCGTAAACTTGGAGGACAAATTATGAAATGGAGGTGCAATAATTGATTGAAAAAATGAAATTTTTAAGTATTACTGGACCAAGATCAGAATTTGATCGTTTCGTTAGTGTTTACTTAAATAAATATGAAATACATCTTGAAAATGCACTATCAGAACTTAGTGGGGTGCATGATTTAAGACCATTCGTTGAAATAAACCCATATAAAGAATTATTTCACAAATCAGAAGAGCTAGTTAAAAAATTAGATAAACATGAGGCCTCTCCCATAAAAGAAATGTCGCCAAAAGACGCCGCCTCTCTTATCTCCTTAGTTGTTGATAGGTTAGAAGAATTAGAAGAAAAGAAAAATGAATTAAAAGCAAAAAGAAATCACTTATGTGAATTACTAGAGCAAATAAAACCCTATAGGCATTTAGATTATAGCATTAATAAGATTTTAGACTTTAAATTTATTAAATTCCGTTTTGGAAAGATCTCTCATGAGTATTACAACAAATTCTCAAAGTACATTTATGACACATTACCAACACTTTTTCTTGAATGTGAAAGAGACAGAAATTATATATGGGGATTGTATTTTGTTCCTTCCACAGAAGCGGTTAAAATAGATGCTATTTATTCTTCCATGCACTTTGAAAGAATCTATATACCTGCAGAATATGAGGGAACACCAGAAGAAGCATATAATACCATTGCAAAAAAACTAGAATCTGTAGTTAAAGAGATTAAAGCTATATCAGCCCAAATGAAAGAAAAAATATCTGCAATGGCAGTAGATATAATCAGTGCTCATGAAACCCTACGTGTATTTACTATGAATTTCGATGTCCGAAAAATGGCCGCTTGTACAAACGTATCTAGTACAAAAGAATTTTACTTTATCCTGTGCGGATGGATTACAGAAAAAAATTCTGTAGATTTTCTAGAAGATATACAAAACGAACCTAATATGTATTGTTTGTCCGAAGACGATCATAAGAGCGTTACCACTAAAACACCAACCAAACTTAAAAATATTAAGTTATTTAAACCCTTTGAAATGTTTATCAAAATGTATGGCGTGCCAGCTTATAACGAAATAGATCCAACCTCATTTGTTGCTATAACATATTCCCTCATCTTTGGTATTATGTTTGGCGATGTTGGGCAAGGACTTTGCTTAGTTATTGGTGGTGCCATACTGTATAAAGTAAAGAAGATGAACCTTGCCGCCATTATTGCTTGCGCAGGTGTTTTCTCCACTATATTTGGTTTCCTTTACGGTAGTATATTTGGTTTCGAAGATCTAATTCACCCTGGATGGCTACATCCTATGGATAATGTAATGACCGTACTACTTACTGCAGTAGCTTTTGGTGTATGTTTAATCATCATTGCTATGATTATTAATATAATAAATGGTATTAAGGCAAAAGATTATGAAAAAGTATTCTTTGATACTAATGGAGTCGCAGGGTTAGTCTTTTATGCTGCTGCTATGACTTGCGTAGCATTAATTGCCACAGGCAAAACCCTACCTGGTGTAATTATACTTACTATATTTTTTGCTATTCCATTACTACTTATGTTTTTTAAAGAGCCTCTAACACATCTTATTAAGAAAAAATCCAAAATTTTTCCTGATAATAAGGTAATGTTCTTTGTAGAATCCATCTTTGAATTATTTGAAGTAGTATTAAGTTATATTACTAATTCCATATCATTCCTACGTGTTGGTGCATTTGCACTCAGCCATGTTGCTATGATGGGGGTTGTTATGCTACTTGCTGGTGCTGAAACAGCCAGTCCTAACATATTTGTTATAGTAATTGGAAATCTATTTGTTGCATTAATGGAAGGCTTAATTGTAGGTATTCAGGTATTAAGGCTTGAATATTATGAAATGTTTAGTCGTTTCTACCGAGGTACTGGAAAAGAATTTAAACCATATAAGAAAAAATAATATCAGAAATTGTGAAACATCTAGAATGTGAATATTTATATGTATTTTATACAATTCCGGAGCGGAAGTTAAGCGGAATGAGCGTTGTAGCGGAGGAATTAGTATAAAGTGCATATAAATTTAGAACAACTAAAGAGTTTCACAATTACCTTAAATTAATTGGGAGGAGTCTATTATGACTGTTAAAATTTTATTAGTAATTACATTATTGTTAAGTATTATCATACCATTCGGTGCATTTTTATTAAGCGAAAAGAGAAAAGGTGGACTAAAAGCTGCCCTTATTTCTAATGCATTTTTCTTCTTTGGAACCTTAGTGATTGCAGATATTCTATTATTTAGTGGTACTATTTCTGCTGCCGGTGCTAGTGAAGCAACATCTGCTGTTCAATCTTCATCTGATGGTTTAAGATATATCGCTGCTGCCCTATCTACAGGGTTATCATGTATTGGTGGTGGTATTGCCGTTGCTTCTGCTGCTTCTGCTGCTCTTGGAGCTTTAAGTGAAGATTCTAGTATCATGGGTAAAGCCTTAATCTTCGTTGCTCTTGCAGAAGGTATTGCGCTATACGGACTAAT
>JAEWHG010000204.1 GCA_023387935.1 Bacillota bacterium | reverse complement strand
GTGGGCTATCTTCCGATTGAAGTAGTAAGCTTATAGTAGATATCGGAGTTTTTATCTGATGTACCCACAGCGTATAATAATCAATGAGATCTCTTTTGGAACTGTCTCCTTCGGATACGATCTGCATTTTGTCTCTATGTATTACTTCAATTAAATCTTGATAATCTCTTTCTATGAGATCTTTAGGTATAGGAAGCTTGTCTATACTTAAAGTAATCCCATTCAGCATATCGGCTAGCGTTTTATGTCGTTTATGGTATTGCCAATAATCCATTGTACTAAAAACTATACTTATCCCACCGCACAATGTAACTGCATAAACAACTGGCTCCATAGGTAAATTATATAGAAAAAATACTAGAGCAAAAACTAATGAAAAAGTAAAGAATATACCTATGGCCTTTCTGTGTCCAACTAAATATAAAGTTATAAGTTTTAATTTTTTCACTCTATCCCACCATATATCCTATACCTTTTTTAGTTGTTATAAAATCATGAAGTCCTGCCATTTCCAATTTTTTACGAAGTCTTGTAATGTTTACCGTAAGAGTATTTTCGTCCACAAAGCTGTCAGTTTCCCAAAGTCGGGTCATAAGTGTATTACGACTGACAACTTTTCCTTTATTCTCCATAAGAATCTGTAAAATCTTATAGTCGTTCTTAGTTAATTCTATTTTCTCCCCATTATAGGTCAATGTAGTATCATGGATATTCAATATAGCTCCAACATGTTCTAACAAGTGCGTTTGACCAGTAAAATCGTAGGTGCGACGTAACATAGCCTGAACTTTGGCTGTTAACACATTCAAATCAAATGGCTTCGCAATAAAATCATCGCCCCCCATATTCATAGCCATAACTATATTCATATTATCTGACGTAGAGGAAATGAATATGATAGGAACTTTAGAAACTTTTCGAATCTCATTACACCAATGATATCCATTGTAAAAAGGCAGTGAAATATCCATTAAGACTAAATGTGGCTCAAATTCAACAAATATAGGTAAAACATCTCTGAAATCCACCACACAATGTGCTTTATAGCCCCAAGTTTCAATATGATTTTTTATAGTCTTAGAAATTATGTCATCATCCTCTACAATCAATACTCTATACATATAAAAAACATCCCCTTTTCCTTTAACCCAATTATTGTACCATGCGCACTTCAATAGAAAACTTAAGCTTTCAGAGGTTCTTTACTTGCTCTTAATTCACTTTGATATATATAATGGGCTTTCTGAACCTGGTTAAAAGTTTCTACAGCAACTTCCAGTTCTTCATCATTTGGCTCTAATGCAGTAATCCATTGGAGAATTTGAACGTATTTATTCCATTTATAATTTTTCTTTGCCAAAACTCTTATGATTTGAAGGGAAATAAGAAATATAATAAATCCAATAGTTAATGAATCTATATTTAAGAACCATAACGGAGCGTATAATACTAAAAAAATACTGCTTATATTAGAACCACATCGTATATTAAATCTAGAAGCTTTTTTTATTAAATAAGGGTCTACATATCCATGCTGTATATAACAATTAATCGCCTTATGCTCCGCCCCATGATACCTAAAAATCTTCAATATTTTTTTGTAATTTAATAAAATAATCAGTGCAGCAGCTACAATAATATATATGCCTAATTTATCTATTAAATAATTGAAATAGTAATCTATAGCACTTAAATCAACGATTTCCTCTATTAAATAGAATCCTAGCAGGAGTAAAAACAAATGTCTTATTTTCTTATCTAATACCTTCCATTGATAATAAGCTACTAAAAGTCCACCCAGCATAAATTTATTTTCCAATTTTCTAAGCCATCTTGGGGGAATAATCCACTCTATATCATAGCTAATATTTTTAATATTTTTCTTTCTACGCCCTTTTATTTTTAACACGTCGCAAAAAAAAGTAATACCATCAAAATGAGAATATCCACCTATTTTCATATTATCACATCGCTTATTTTTATTTGGATACATTTTTTAGTATAGCCTAGTTTTAATATTTTAAAAAGATGTAAATTAATTCTAAAAATCTTGCAAATTTTTGATTAATGTCACATCCTCGCGAAGTTTAAATGGGTATACTAAATATATAAGATAATAGTTGAAGGAGGATTTATATGAAAGCAGTGCAGACCTTAAGAGATGAGCACCAAAATATATTAAGAATGTTAAAAGTTGTAAAGAGTTTGGCTATACATACCTTTAATACAAAGGATGTATATTACAAAGGATATTATGATGCTATAGACTTTATTAGAAATTATGCTGATAAGTTCCATCATGGAAAAGAGGAAGATATTTTGTTTAAAAAAATGTCTTCTGAGCTTGGAGAAGCTATTGAAAAGGGCCCTATATATGGCATGCTTGCAGAACATGATTTAGGTAGATTGTTTATAAAAAATATGGAAAATGCTTTAATAGAAGCAGAAAAAGGAAATAATGATGCAAAGGTGGATATTATTGCAAATGCTACTGCTTATACAGATTTATTATATCGCCATATCGATAAAGAAGATAATGCAATATTCAATTTTGCTGAAAACCAATTAAAAGCTAAAAGCCACGAAGAACTTAATTCTGACTTTGAAGAAGCTAAGATAAGATTAAATAGTGACGAGACTGAAAGAAAATATGTAGCTATATTAGAAGAGCTAGAATCTTATGTAAAGGCATTATAAGTTTACCATTCATAAAAGTTATGCTTTTACATCATTTAAAAACAACAAAAGCTAATATGAGCTCCCTCCATATTAGCTTTTGCTTTTTAAATGAATTACACTATGGATCGATATCATAGCATAGGATGGATTTTATTCCCCTGCTACAGATATATTTTTTATTTTTAATGTTGGTGATCCTATATATTCACCACCTGGCAGTGTGAATTTTAAATCCTCACCAATTGCCTCAATATTTTTCAGCACTTCATAAAAATTGCTGGCAATTGTAATCTGATTTACTGGTCTTTCTATTTTTCCAGATCGAACATAATACCCCTTAGCTGCTAAGGAAAAATCTCCAGAAACAGGATTTGCACCTGAATGAAGACCTTCTAGTTCTGTAATAAGTAGCCCTTCATTTAAAGACCTTATTAAATCTTCGTATTTATTACACCCAGGTTGAATATAAAAATTTGAAGGTGCTACAGTCATTGTACCTTTATAAGAAGATTTATAGCCGTGACCAGTAGATTGCACGCCTTCTTTTTCAGCAGTCTTTAGATTATGCAATAGACTTTTTAATATTCCATCTTCAACTACTGAAGTCTTTTGACT
>JAEWHG010000169.1 GCA_023387935.1 Bacillota bacterium | reverse complement strand
CTTTACAGACTAATTAAAAAGCATTACAAAAAGATTAAAAAAGGGATGAATAGTTACTAATAGGTAAAACTTTACTTAAATAGGTACTTTTATAGCCATATTTTATAGCTAGATAAAGAAAACTATAGTAAAATACAGATAAGTAAAGACTATGATTATTATAAGAATATTGAGTATATAAATAGAGGGTAGGTGCGAAACATTATGGAAGAAAGAATCAAGGTATTAGTAGTGGAGGACGAGTCCTCTATCAGAAAATTTTTAGCTATAAATTTAAATAGAGATGGCTTTGAGGTAATAGAAGCAGCTTCTGGTGAGGAAGCACTAGATATAATAAAAAGAGTGCAGCCAAGGGTAATCGTTTTGGATCTTATGCTACCTGGTATAGATGGCTTTGAAGTTTGTCAGAACGCAAGAAAAGCTATACCAAATATCGTTATTATTATGCTAACAGCTAAGAGTCAGGACATGGATAAAATAATGGGATTAGAGCTTGGGGCAGATGACTATATGGTAAAGCCTTTTAATCCACTTGAACTAATTGCTAGAATAAGAGCTAATTTAAGGAAGATAGATAATGCTAGAGGTCAATTAAATAAAACTCTAACCTTTAGAGAATTTGAACTAGACCTAGAGGCACAGAAATTTTATAAAAGAGGTATAGAAGTAGAGCTAACACCGATAGAATTTTCTATGATGAAAATGTTTATGGAAGGTAATAATAAAGCCTTTAGTAGGGATGAAATTTTAAACATAGTATGGGGTAAAAATTATTTCGGCGATATGAAGACAGTAGATGTGCATATTAGAAGAATAAGAGAAAAAATAGAGGATGATCCTTCAAATCCACGAATAATAGAAACGGTTTGGGGAGTAGGCTATAGATTTAGAGGAGCAAAATAGAATGAATAGCATTAAGAAGAGGTTAACAATTAATTTTATATTTATTGTGGTAATTACTGTTATTGCTCTCGAAATATTATTAATAAATATAGTTAAGGAAAATTTTCACTCTAATTTAGAAGGAAGCCTGAACAATCAAATTCGAATATCTGCAGAATTATACTCCAGATATTTTTCTGACGCGACTATTCATGAAAATATATTAAATAATGTGGATACTTTTTGGAAGCAAACTAAAGCGCAAGTTCAGATACTAGATAAGAATGGAAAGGTATTAATGGACTCCATTGGAGCTATTCCACCTAATCTTATAAGTACTGAGGATGTAATTAAAGCTCTGAACGGAGAGAGTGGCACCTGGATAGGAAAAGTGGAATATGACGAGCACAAGGTTATGGCCGTTTCATATCCACTAAAGTCTGGGGATAATATTGTTGGCGTATTGAGGTTTATTACTTCATTAAGAGAGGTCAATAAGGATATACAGGCCATAACATTAATTTTTATAGGTTTTGGTGCTATTGTAATTTTAATATCCAGTTTGGTAGCCGTTTTATTAGCGAATACGATCATTGGACCACTAAAGAGTGTAACAGAGGCTGCGGAAAAAATGGCACTTGGAGATTTTAAAACGAAAAGTATAAAAAAGTATGATGATGAAATAGGAAAACTTTCAGATACTTTAAATTATATGGCGGAGGAGATTGTTAAGAAGGATGATCTTAAAAATGACTTTATTTCATCTGTATCCCACGAATTAAGAACGCCATTAACATCTATTAAAGGATGGGCAATCACATTAAAGCATAGCTATAATGATCCTGAAATTCTGTCTGATGGATTAGATATTATTGAAAAAGAAAGTGATAGACTAACTAATATGGTAGAGGAACTTTTGGATTTTTCTAAATTTGTATCTGGAAAAATAACTTTGAAAAAAGAAGAAATAAATATGAATAGTATAATAGATCATATAAGAAAACAGCTTACACCGAGAGCATTAAGAGACAATATAGATTTTCAGGTTATAGCAGAGGAAAATATGCCATTCATCTGTTCCGATGAAAATAGATTAAAGCAGGTATTTATTAACGTATTAGATAATGCGTTTAAATTTACTCCTTCTGGAGGCAGTGTTTCTTTAACTGCATCCTATGAAAATAATAAATTTACTTTTATAATAAAGGATACAGGTTTAGGTATATCTGAAGAAGATTTACCAAAGGTTAAGGAAAAGTTTTATAAGGGAAAAACAAGTAAATCACAAAGTGGAATTGGATTATCAATATGTGATGAAATAATTAATTTGATGATGGGAACCTTTGAAATTAGAAGTGAAGTTGATAAGGGAACAGAAATAACTATTACAATTCCTCTAGAGGAGTGTGAGTAGATGAAGACAATGAAGATACTAGTATTTTTAATAGGTATAAGTTTAATTCTGTCTGGGTGCTCAAGTCCTAGTACAGGCTCGGAAGATAAAATAGTGTCTCCTGAAAATCAGTTATTGCCAATAGAAGGAACATGGGAAGTGTCGGATGTTTTAGTTACTGGAGCTACTAATGAATATGATGATGAATACGAATGGATTGGTAAAGAGATACAATTTGCTAACTCCCATATGTCCGTAGATGAGGTTATCTTGGAAAATCCTCAATACCAAATGAAAAGAGTAAATAGGGAGCAATATTTATTGTTTAACTCAAAATCATTACCAGAAAATTTTACGTTTAGTAATAAAGAAATAGAAGTAGTTACTGTAATAGATGTAGACAAGTTCTTTTGTGAGGTATTAATAATAAATAAGAATGAGCTAATACTTATAATCGAGGGAAATACGCTTCATTTAAATAAGGTATCCAATGAAGTAGATGAATATATTATTAGTGAAGTAGAGATAGAAGATAATCAGGGCATAAGTATCGAAAAGGACGAATCTGAAATGGTTCAGACTGGGGTTTTAATAGGACTTAGATCTGAAGACACCAGTAATGGATCTGATGATAAATATAGTTATAGAACATTATGGATTTCATCCACAAATGATGAAATAAATCCTATTTTAGAGATGGAAAATATTTTTTTCCCACGAAGAAGTGGATTTTGGAAACTAGCGGTAAAAGAGACTAATGAGGATAATAAAACGGAAGAATATATATCATCTAACAATGTTTCCATGGAAGATACTAAGGAAGAAATGCAGCTGAGGAACAGAACCATGGCTCTTGAAGGTTTAGCCGAACTAAAGAAAAGCGAAAGTCATGGTATAGATTTTTCTAGGTGGCCGGAAAATACAACGGGAAAAATCACAAGGAAGATTAACTATGTGGGAAATGATTATATATCTGTTGAAACTGTAGGTAAAGGAATGGATACTATTACAAACGCAGATTGGCAGACCAGCAAATTAGAACTACTAGCTATAGATAGTCTACCTAATGGAAGTGGGGTCAAAATATCGGACATTTCAGGTGAAAATGGGACCAGAGCCATTAAATCTGCTTGGGAGAGAACTATTGCCAATCTTGAAATTGATAGTCCGGATATTTTATATAGAGAAGAATTACTAGAGAATTTTGGTATGGAAAGAAAGCTTGGAAATTGGTTATTTAAGGGAAGAATTAATTATATTAAGAATAATGAATTTAATGTAGCTGACTATAGTATTAATCTAATCCCCCCTTCAGAGGTAGTATTCTATGACACCTTATTTGTTCCATGGACAAATATTAAGGATAGAGTACCTAGTGCCTTAGATGTATATACATCACCTAATAAGGATGTCGCTATAGTTATTACAAACGAGGAACTCCTTATTTATGATATACATGGTAACGATTTAGATAGATATCCAAGGATAAGGCTGGATCTTAAAGAGGGAGAAACTGTTATAATGGCAGAATGGGCAACAGGAAAATATGTAGAGAACTGGGAAAAAACATTCCAAAGATCTGGAGGACAAGTAGTACAATAAGCGAATAGAATAATATTATTACAAGGGACGGAAATTTATTTTCCGTCCCTTGTTTTTTAATGCATATAAGATTATTTAATTTATAAAAACAATCATCATAATTTTTGTATTATATTTTAATAAAATCAAGATATGAAATATTATAGCAAGATTTTATGGAATGAATGACGAATAAAGTCGGATTGCGTCGAGCGAAATATAAAGGATTTTTGTACTTCTTGCAGAAAATTTAGACTTAAATGCGCAATTATATACTCAATTGCAATAAGCGCTATATATTTAAGGGCAAACTTACTGAAAAGTAAGGACGCAAAGCCACGGGTCTAAAGCATTTGTCATGATAGCCGGGTTGCAGAAAGATCATTTTTTAGGATACTTCTGTGCCTTTTTTGGTAGAGAAGTTTTTTTATGCTAAAAAATGGGTGTTTTATGCTAAGAGGGGAGAGAAGAAATCAATTGAAAGAAAAAATTAGAAAAACCGTACTAATTACATTATGTTTTTTATTTGCATTTACAGCACTTGTTAATGCAAGTGGAGTAGACCTTAGTGTTAAACCAGATGGTGCTATCCGTGTTCAAGGTGAGAACATAGTATGGATGGGTTATAAGAATGGGCAATGGGATATTTATCAATTAAATATAATATATGGTAGCCAAATGAATGTTACTAATGATGCCAATGTTCAAGGATATCCTGATGTTTGGGATAAGTACATAGTATGGCAAGAAAAAAGCTTAACAGAAGATTTCAATATCTATCTTTATGATATGACTACAGGCATTAGAGAAAAAATTTCTCAAGGGATGGGAAGACATCAGGAGCCACGTATTGCTGATAATAAAGTAGTGTGGACTAATGAAGATAATAATGGGAAAAGAGTTGTTATGCTATATGATATTAAAAATGATACAGTAAAGCAAATTTCATCTAATGATGCGACGGCATTTGGGCTTGAGTTCGATGGTAATATTGCAGTATGGATGGATCATCGTAATGGGCGCTTTAATATATACATGTATGATATAGCCGTAGGCGTAGAAGAGAGGGTTACATTTGGATTAGAAGATGAAGTAGACCCATTGGTTTCGGACGGAAAGGTAGTGTGGACTGTCAAATACAATGGAGTAAAGCAGGTTTACATGTATGATACAAGTGATAGCAATATCACTAGGCTTACCGTAGGTAAAGTGGATCACACTACCTTATCATTTTCAAATGGTTCACTAATATTAACTCGAGGTAGCGAGCTAATATTGAATAGTGTTAATCAGATCATTGATATGCCAATAGAAACCCCTAGTGGAAACTTACCTAAACAGGCATTTATATTAGGAGATAAGGCGCTTTGGTTTGATGGAGAATCTTTTATTATAGAGACAATTGATGACGCTTTAAAAAGAGCAAGCGATATTAAAGAAATACCATCAATTCCAGTAGATAAAGATAGAAATAATAAAACAGAAGAGAAAAAAGATGACTATATTTTAGTTAAAGCTAAAGAAGATACTGTTATTACAACCAATGATGGAGTACTAACATTAAAGATTGAAAAAGGTACATTTAACGAAGATGTTTATATAAGTATTCAAGAAGGAAGCTCAAAAAATATAGAAGGCTATCAATTACTATCACCAGTTTATACTTGGAAGATAATAGAAGATAATAAGCCTAATAAGCCAATACAGCTAATTATGAATTATGGAGCCACCAGATATCAAGATAATTCAGAAAAAATATTAATTTATACTAAGGAAAAAAATGAATTGGTTCCTTTGTTAGCAGAAAGAGATATAGAAAATAAGGTACTAAAAACTGAGGTTATGGATAATGGAAATGTGCTATTGTCTGGATATAGCAGAACATTTGCTGACATGAAAAATCACTGGGCGTATGAAGTTATAGATGTAATAGCTGCTCAGCATATGATTAATGGTTATCCAGATGGGACATTTAAACCAGATCAAAAAATGACAAGGGCGGAATTTGTATCAATCCTTGCTAAAAGTGGAAGGTTTGATAACAAAGGAGAAAGTCAAAGTACAGGATATAAAAATCATTTTGATGATATGCCTGAAAACTTCTGGGCATCAGATGCAATAAATACAGCATATGAAAGAGGCTGGGTATCAGGATACAATGGGAAGTTCAATCCAAATGAACCAATCACTAGAGAGCAAATGATAATGATACTAATGAATTTATATAAAGAAAACGAACCAACAAAATTCGATTCTATAGAAAATAGTAATATTTTAAATCAATATATAGACAATCAAGAGATTAGTTCTTGGGCAAAGGATGCTATGGAAAAAGCAGTTAATATGGAATTAATAGAAGGATATAACGACAAATTAACACCTTTAAACAATGCTACAAGGGCAGAAGCTGCTACTATGATTTATAGATATTTAAAAACTATAGGAAGCTTATAAAGATAGCATAAGTAATATTACAATAAAGGATTACTTTACTCTGATTTACATTGCTAAGATACTTGTTAAATTAGCAAGAGTCTTAGCAATGTATCTGATTAAGATTAAATAGAGAATAGAAAGGGGAATAAGGATTTGATTAATAAATGGAAAAAAGAACTATCGGCATTTCTTGTTATATTAATGTTTTTTAGTATAGCTTTGCCAGTACAGTCCTTTGGTGAAAATAAGTTTTCTATACAGGGGGAGACAACTCAGAAAAAGTTTAAAAGTGTTGCACCCTCTATGTTTAATCCGGATATAGGACAGATCACAACACTTTTGTGGAACTTTGAATATGACCAAAGCGCATCCATAAAAATATATCCTGCTTCCGATACGACAAGAGAAAATTCAATAAGAACATTAGCTGATGGGAAGGTATATGAAGGAAATTATAAAACAAATTCCGAAGAATGGGATGGGAAAGATGATAGTGGTCAAATCGTTCCAATGGACGCTTATGTTATTCGAATACAACCTCTTGATCCAAAGTGGGAAATGTATTATGAAGAGGTAACTGTAGTTGTTTCAAATAGCATTACAGCAGACATTGCCATTGCACCTAATTTAACATCGGATAAATTTATTGTTTATGGTAGTGCAGAAGAAAATACTAAAAGTGTAGAAATTTTGCTAGATGGAAGTAATTATGGAAGTGCAAATGTTGATGGAGGCATATGGCAGTTAGAAGTAGGACTTGAAGATGCCTATAAGATCTATGAGATTAGTGCAGTAAAGACGAATATAGTCCTTGTTGAAGAAATGGGTCCAGAAGGAGAACCCGTGCTTGTACCAAAAGAGGAAACTGTAGATTTAGGACCAATTAGAGTATTGAAGTTTGTAGTAAGAGCGTACGATGTTTTTACAGAAATGGCAGCTACATACTATGGCGATGAAAACCAATATACTAAAATAATTGAAGCAAATCATCTGTCAGAGCCATATATAATCGAAATAGGCAATAGATTACTGATTCTAGATCCAGATAATGAAGGTGTTCCTGAGATATCTGAGTATTTTGATCCATCTATAGCACAAACATGTGGTATTGTTGATTTAATGAAGGGCAGAACATATTTCAGTGATGATCCAGTAAATTTGGCAACTGGAAATTTTATATATAGCTATGAGGATATTAGAGTTGATGGAAGCTTTCCTATTTCGTTTAGTCGATTCTATAATTCCAGGGATCAATACAATGGCGTATTAGGAATGAATTGGCATCACGATTATGAATATAGGCTACAAGATATGGGTGATGGAAGCGTAGAAATTATTTTTAATGACGGTCGAAGAGAAACCTATAAACAAGTAGATAGTGGTAACTACGAAGCGCCAGCAGGAGTAGAAAAAAAGCTTAAAAAAAATAAAGATAGAAGCTATACCTTAACAGAACCTAATCAGTGGCAGTATCACTTTAGTCCGAGAGGTGAGTTAGTAAGCATTATAGATAATAATGGAAACAAAACAGAGCTGGTTTATGAAGGATTTTTATTGAGGGAAATAAGAAATGATAGTGGATATATACTATTGCAGTATAACAATGATGGTAAAATAATGAAGATTTCAGATTCAACTGGAAGATTCGTAGAATACCAATATAACTCAAAGAACCAGATGGTAAACTATCAGAATCCTGAAGGACATAGCATAGAGTACCAATATGATTCTAATAATCGTATTACTAAAATTATAAGTCCTCTAAGAGATGGTAGTATCACTAATATTTATGATGATAAAGACCGTGTTATTGAGCAAACTTTAGCCAATGGTAGCACAATGTATTTCGAATATGATGAATCTAATCAAAGAACTATATTAACAGAGAGAAACGGTAGTAAGACTATTTACTATTATGATGATCTATACAGGATTACAGATGTAATTTATGAAGATGGTATGACTAAGGCTACATTTAACGATAAAAATGAAAGAACATCCTTTACAGATAAAGATGGAAACACTACTTATTTTGAGTACGACGATAGAGGTAATATGACTTTAGTAAAGGATCCTATGGGCTATATTACAAGATATACCTACGATGGAAATAATCGTGTAACTTCTGTAGAAATGCCAGACGGAGCAATACAAAATTTTACATATGATGGGAAAGGAAACTTGCTGACTAGCAGTGATCCAACCAATATAACTACTCAATATAGATACAATTCTAAAGGCTTAGCAGAAAGAGTCATTCAGCCTGATGGAAGTAGTACAGAATTTAGATATGACAGTAAAGGGAATGTTACAGAAATTACAGACCCAGAAGGAAATATTTCAAAGTTTACCTACGATAAATTAAATCGTGTAAAAACAGTAGTTGATCCAGAAGGAAATGCTACAACCTATGAATATACTGACAGTGGAAAGATCAGCAAGGTAATAGATGCAGAAGGAAACTTTGCTTCCTATTATTACAATGCAAATGGAAAGCTTGAAAGATTAGTCGATCAGGAAGGGAATACAACGAAATATCGATATAATTTCTCCGATTACCTAATCGAAGTAATAGACCCACTGAATGGCAGTACTTATATGGAATATGATGAAATGGGTAATATGATTAAGTCCATTGATGCTAATGGTGGTATAACAGAAATAGAATACGATTCTCAAGGAAGAGCTATTTCAGTAACAGACCCAGAAGGATATACAACATCCTTTGAATACGATAAAAATGGAAATATTATAAAAGCAACGGATCCTAGAGGATATAGTAATAGCTTTGCATATGATGTATTAAATCGTATGACTCAAGTTATAGATGCAAATGACTATAAAACACAATATGAATATGACGAAGTAGGTCGTATAAGAAAAGTAATAAATGCAGTTAATGATATAACAGAATACGACTATGATGCAGCAGGAAGAATTATATCAGTTAAGGATGTAATGGGATATAAAACAGTATTTACATACAACAATTTAGGGTTAGTAGAAACTGTAAGGGATCCTAAGGGTGCCGTTACAAAATATGAATACGATTCTAATGGCAATTTAACCAAGCTAATAGATGCTGAAGGTAATTCGACTCAGTGGCAATACGATGGAAACGATAATGTCGTGAAGATAATTGATTCTCTAAGAAATGTAACAACGTATGACTATGACAATATAAACCAAGTTAAGTCCATTACAAATTCCAAGGGAGATAAAATTCGATTTGAATATAACTCAAGAGGAAATGTAACCGCTGTTATAGATGAAAATGGTAATGTAACAGAGTATAAATATGATGCAATAGGAAATCTAACAGAAGTTATCGATGCTAAGGGACATAGTACAAAGTACAAGTATGATGCCCTAGGAAATCTGATAGAGGTACACCAATACAGAGGAATAGATGAAGAAACTGTTGCGAGCTTTACAAGAGCGGATGCCATGAATGCTCTAGTTTTAACAGTAACTGAAGATGTATATGGAGAGTATAAGGAGCATTCTTCTGAATATCAAGTAATACTAGATAGCAGATATTCTAAAGAAACAGTAACTGGAAGTGTTTATGCAGAGGATAAGAGCGTAACTGATTTAGTATATGGAGAGTTTAAAGCATTAGACTTTATAGAACCAGGAATGATAAAAGAGATAACCAAATATGAATATGATAAAAGAGGGCTATTAACAAGTGAAACAGATTCATTAGGGAAGGTTACTTATTATGAATACGATGGAAATAGAAATCTAATTTCTGTAAGAGATAGGGATAATTTTGATACAGCTTATGAGTATGATCCAAATAACCTATTAAATAAAATAACCTTTGATGATGGAAAGAAAATAGAGTATGAATACAATCCATTAGGACAACTAGTACAGATGCAGGACTGGCTAGGAGTAACAGAGCTAGAACTAGATCCATTAGGCAGAATCTTAAAGGTGAATGACTTTAAAAACCAAGTGATAGAGTATGCATGGAGCCCTACAGGAGAAAAGGAGTCCATGGTCTACCCAGATGGTAGCGTTGTTCATTATGGATACGACAAGCTAGGTAGAATGACAGAGGTAATAGATGGTCTAGGAAAAGCTACAGAGTATAAATATGATGCTGTAGGAAATTTAGTAGAACGTATTCTTCCAAATGGAACAAGAACGGAATACAAATATGATGCAATATACCAGATTACAGAGCTTAAGGAGTTAGACCCGGATAGAAAGATTACAGATAGATATTTGTACAGCTACGATAAAGCAGGAAACAAATTATCTATTAATAAAACAAAATCAGATTTAGATGACGATGCCGTAGCTGGAGAAGAAAGAGAAATTAAATATTACAGCTACGATGCACTAAATCAGCTAATAGAAGTAAATGAAAATAATAGAGATACAAGAAAATACTTCTACGACACATTAGGAAATAGAGTCCGTCTAGAAGAATGGAAAGACGAAGAAATAAAAGAAGCAATAAATTATGAATATAACAAAGGCAATAGACTAGTAAGCACCTACGAAGATTATATTTTTACAGGAAATAGTGAAGACTACGAAGCATATGTAGCCGAAAATGCAGAAATATTCTCAGAAGAGAACTTTAAATCTTATAAATATGATAATAGAGGAAACTTGTTAGAAGTTAAGAGTGGTGGTAAAATATTCAATAAGTATGAATTCGATCCAAGAAATCAGCTAATAGAAGTAACAAACAAACATAAAGATAAAACAGAATATACCTACGATGGATTTGGAAACAGAATACAGACAATAGTGGACTTAAACCACCCAGGAGGAGAAAATAGACCAGAGCCGCCGAATGGAAATAACGGCAATAATGGTAACGGCAACAATGGGAATAATGGCAATGGCAACAATGGAAATAATGGCAACGGAAACAATGGAAATAACGGCAATGGCAACAATGGAAATAATGGCAACGGAAACAATGGGAATAATGGAAATGCCTACGGAAAAGATAAAAATGGAAATCCAAAACCAGGTTGGGATCATCAATACAAGAGAAGAGAGATGGAGCTAAACTATGTAGTAGATATCACTTCTGCATATAACAATGTTCTAATGACCTATGGAGAGCACTACCAAGTACAGCGCTATACCCATGGCTTAGATCAAATCAGCATGGATTTCTGGATGTTAGATGATCATGACAATGGCTGGATACCGAATGGGTCCGAAATGAACTTATCAGGAGAGAGACAAAGACTATATTATCTCCATGACGAGCTAGGTAGCATAACAAAGGTCGTTGGAGAAAATGGAAAGACATCAGCACATTACAATTATGATGAATTTGGAGTACCAAGGCCATCTGTAAAGTTTGATCAAAACTGGCCGGGACCAGATAATACCTATGGTTACACAGGATATCAATACGATGTATCAGCAGGGTTATGGTATGCACAGGCAAGATACTACATGCCAGAGACAGGAAGATTTATATCAGAAGATCCATGGAGTGGAGCTATAACCACACCAACAACCATGAACCCATATCCGTATGTGCTTAACAATCCGCTTAAGTATGTGGATCCGTTGGGGTTAAGTCCTCAACCAAGCTGGGCAGGATATCCTAATGTTATCAATGGTGCAGTAGGTCCAGAGAATCAAGTAGCTCTTGTTGGTGTAGTAGGTCCAATGATACAAACTTATGGACCTAATGTTATAGACAAAATAAACAACCTTTGGTATCAAGCTGCTCCAGTAATAGAGAAAGGCTTAGCAGTTGGAGCAGAGAAAATAGTATATATTTATGAAGGTATAAAAAGCTCGATTTCTAAAACATCGAATGATAATACTTCTAGTAAAGATAAAAAATCTGAGAAAGATAGTGATGTTAAAACTAAAGAGCCTGCTAGTCCTAGTGGCTTACAAAAGCAAGTAGAGAAAGATCAAGCACCTAAGGAAGTTGACAGAGTGGATAAACCTCATGTACCAGGGCAAAAACCACATGTTCATTTTAAGGACGGAACTTCCTTAAACAACGATGGAACATTACATGATGCCCATAAAGGAGTTCCTAACCCGAGTAATAAAACAAAAAAATGGTTAATAGAAAATGGATGGAAGGTAGGGAAATAGAGGTGAAGGTATTTGGATACGAAAAAAATAATGATGATCTATTAGAATTGCAAGAGATTTCTTTTCAATGTAATTCTAAAGAATTAGAGAAAATAATCAAATTTCTACAACATGTAAAAAGGGATCATAGTAAAGTAATTGATGAGGTTGAATTATGTCATTCCCATTTCCGTGATTGGGATGTTGAATGGCGAGCTGGCTCAGTAGATATCATAGTTGTAACAACTTCAAAAGATGAGTAGTACTTGATAGAATAAATAAAAAAAATATATTTATAGGGGGCGAACTAGGTTTGATTAGTAAGCCTCCTACTTTTTATATAATAATAAGTCATTCTAACTTTAATAGAATAAAATAGGAGACAGTAACGATTACAAAGAATATATTACTCAAGGAGCAGAAATCATTCTCGAAAGAAAATTCTAAGTCCTACAAATATGATAATAGAGGCAACTTGATAAATTATCCAGATGGAGCGCCAGTCTTTGAATAAATAGGAGGAACTTATGGAACAAGGTTTTGAATATATTGAAGAATTATATGAAAATATTTCTAGGGGAGGAGAAGTAGAATTTGAATATGGAGGCAGAAAGTATTCTATAACTCATTCAAATAAAGGAATACATGTTATGGAATTTTATAATTACAGTTCAGAAACTGTATATGAATTACCTGAAGAAGTAGGGGAGTATAATTTAATAGATAAAAAACTAAAAGATGTTATAACAGACTTAGTAATACATTTCAGATGTTTTTAATATAGGTTAAAAAATAACTAGAGATATTTTCTGAATATTTCTAGTTTCCTTTATGTAGTTGATATAACATCAGCATATAACGATGTTTTAATGACCTATGGTGATCACTATCAAGTACAGCGCTATACCCATGGAATCGATCAAATAAGCATGGATTTCTGGATGCTAGATGACCATGACAATGGCTGGATACCGAATGGCTCAGAGATTGGAAGATTTATATAAGTAAAAGGACAGTGAAATGCTTCACTGTCCTTTTAAGTATTCTATATAAGAACTTAAACTATTTTAGTTGTCCAAGTTTCAAGGTTCCAAACGTCTGTAACAACATCCTGATAAAATTCAGGCTCATGGCAAATAAGGAGAATACTTCCCTTATAGTTTTTTAGCGCTCTTTTTAATTCATCCTTAGCATCTACGTCTAAATGGTTCGTTGGCTCGTCTAAAACCAATAGGTTAGTTTCTTTATTAATAAGCTTACATAAACGAACCTTCGCATGCTCTCCACCACTTAATACAACTACCTTACTCTCAATGTGCTTTGTGGTCAACCCACATTTTGCAAGAGCTGCACGAACTTCATATTGGCTCAGGGAAGGAAAGTCCTTCCAAACCTCTTCGATACAGGTGTTGTAGTTTGCTTCCTTTATTTCCTGCTGAAAATATCCGGTAAATAGGGTATCTCCAAGCTCCACTTCACCAGAAACAGACGGAATTTCTCCAAGAATACTTCTAAGAAGTGTTGTTTTACCAAGTCCATTGGCTCCAACTAGAGCTATTTTTTGTCCTCTTTCCATTCTTAAGTTCAATGGCTTAGATAATGGTTCATCATATCCTATTACTAAATCCCTTGTTTCAAATATAAGTCTTCCAGAAGTTCTAGCTTCCTTAAAGTTAAATTCAGGTTTTGGTTTTTCATCTGGCAGTTCTATAATATCCATTTTATCAAGCTTCTTCTGTCTAGACATGGCCATGTTTCTAGTTGAAACTCTAGCTTTGTTTCTAGCTACAAAATCCTTTAAGTCTGCAATCTCCTGTTGTTGTTTTCTGTGGGCCGCTTCAAGCTGTAATTTTTTAGATTCATGAACATTTATAAAGTTATCGTAATCTCCAACATAACGGTTTAATTCCTGATTTTCCATATGGTATATTAAATTGATAACGCTGTTAAGGAAAGGGATGTCATGGGAAATTAAAATAAATGCATTCTCATATTCTTGTAAATATCTTCTTAGCCACTCTATATGCTGCTCATCTAAATAGTTGGTAGGCTCATCTAATAAAAGGATATCTGGCTTTTCAAGAAGTAGTTTAGCTAGTAAAACCTTAGTTCTTTGTCCACCACTTAAATCCTGTACGTCGCGGTCTAGACCAATATCTTCTAATCCAAGTCCTCTACCAATTTCTTCAACTTTAGAATCAATAATATAAAAGTCGTTATTATCTAGGGTGTCTTGTATTGTCCCCATGTCCTCGAGAAGCTTTTCTAATTCTGTTTCTGATGCATCAGCCATTTTATCACATATTTCATTCATTTCAGCTTCCATATCAAATAAGTATTGAAAGGCGCCCTTTAATACATCTCGTATGGACATGCCTTTTTCAAGAACTGTATGCTGGTCTAAATAACCAACTCTTACACGTTTTGACCATTCAACCTGTCCATCATCTGGCTCTAATTTTCCAGTTATTATATTCATAAAAGTAGATTTACCTTCACCATTAGCCCCAATAAGACCGATATGCTCTCCTTTTAAAAGACGGAAAGAAACATTATTAAATATTGCACGATCTCCAAAGCCGTGAGTTAGGTTTTTAACTGTTAAAATACTCATTTTATTCTCCCTTCGTTACTCTAATCCCATAGTTAACATACATAATAGATTATATATTACTGGCTAAATATTTGAAAGAAGATTTTATCATATTATTAATTGGAATTTTTTAATTTTCTAAAATACATAATAAATGATTAACTTAAAACTAAAATCAAGTGATAGTGTTAAACCGAGAATTAATAAGAGAGCATAGGATTTTTTGGTGGGCAATTGGGAATATTACACTAGATGGCGAATAAATATATGTTTTTGAAGGAAAATGAAATTTGAGTTATTTTATGGTAAATAATACAATTAATATGAGAACAAAATTTAAAATTCGAGGTGTATATCAATGGAAACAAATGGTTCCGACAGTGATGATGGAGATAGTAATAGTAATAAGAATAATCAACCTGTATTGACATTATTAGATTACAAAGAAGAAGTTTTAATTAACATCACTGATGAAAAAGGCAAAATAGGTTATATAAAAGGGGTGTTATTAAACACAGAACATATTCTTAAAGAACTAAAATCTGATGAGGTTTTAAAGGTTCTAGAGCTTAAGGACAAAGAAGATGAAGAAGAAATAAAAAGTTTCTATATTCAGGTATTGTCTAAAGGGAACTGTAAAGATAATGCATTTTATATTATTGAATTATTTATTGAAAAGCAGCATAGAGGAAATGGTATAGGTAGAAAGATATTTGCTGAGCTACCTGGGTTTTTATACGACAAAGTAAATAGGAATATATCTTGTATATATTTAATGCCAGGACCTTTAGAGAAAGTAGACGGAGAAGTAAAATATATTATGAACCCTAACGATGAGCAGATGATCGTACTGAAGGAAAAATTAATTAAATTTTACGAGTCAGTAGGATTTGAAAGGATTGGTAAAACAGATTTTTATCATAAGAATCAAGTTATTTAGTTAAAAATACTAAAGTTAATATTAAATAAACAAAATGGAGCCTTAGTAAGATTATTTACTAAGGTTTTTTATATGTATTTTAAATTAGTTTATTAAATATGTATTTATACAAGGAATTGGTCCAAGTATGAAGAATTATAAATAAATGGAAAATCAGGTTTAATGAAGAGGGTTTAAAATGGTTGATAAGGTAAAAGAGTATTACGATAAAACCGCAGAAACAGAATGGAATAGGTTAAATAATCCGTATTCAAGAATAGAGTATAATTCTACACTGTACTTAATAGAAAAATATTTCCCTAAAATTGGCCAAATTATTGATATGGGATCAGGACCAGGAAGGTATTCTTTAGAGCTTTTAAAAAGGGGGCATCAGGTTAGTCTTTTAGATTTATCAATTAATGAATTAGAAATCGCCAAGGAACAAGCAAGAAGAGAACGTCGTCGTGCCATTATACTAGAAACACAATCTTGTAATGTTAATGCAATAGATTTTTATCAGCATCAAGGCTTTAGCTTGATTGGTATGGATACTTGTTGCTACAAGAATAATGATTTAAAAAGAAAAGAAGTAAGGTTAGAATTTGGATGGCTCTTAGAAGAAAACAAAAGATTAAATAATGAAGAATGGGATTAATTAAATATTAAAGCAAATTCAA
The DNA here is from genome assembly GCA_023387935.1 of Bacillota bacterium. Taxonomy (GTDB): domain Bacteria; phylum Bacillota; class Clostridia; order Peptostreptococcales; family Natronincolaceae; genus Alkaliphilus_B. The sequence goes on along the minus strand of JAEWHG010000169.1, from coordinate 957 downwards.
ACAACTTTGCTAACTAAGGGCAAATGGAGGGAAGCATTATATGGAAAATATAATATATAGAAAATTAACAGTAGAAGAGTGTGGGTGTATAAATGAAATGGATCCATCTCAATATATTGGCAGAGCATGGAGAGAGATAGATGGGAAACGACAATTGATTGAAATTAATTACCATGACTCTGGTTGGCCAAATGGATACGAACATCATTACAACCATCTGAAAGATACGATTTTAAATAGAGGGAGTGCGATTGGTGCCTTTGATAGTAATAGTAAGTTAGTAGGATTCGTATCTATAAATCGTGAATTTTTTGGTGAGAAGTATCATTACGTTTTATTAGATCAACTCTTTATTACATTGGAGTATAGGAATAAAGGAATAGGTAAAAAATTATTTGAGCTTTCTGCAGATGTAGCTAGAAAGTGGAATGCGGATAAGATATATATTTGTGCTGGGTCTGCTGAAGAAACCATCGCTTTTTATTTTTCAATTGGTTGCAAAGAGGCAGTGGAAGTAAATAAAGAGATATATGAAAGTGACCCAAGAGACTATCAATTAGAGTTTTCGCTATAAGCTTCGAGACGTTCTCCAAAACCAGACGCGAAGAACTTGATGCCCCCCAATAAATCTATAGTCTATATTGATTTAAGGACGTCGGAAATACTAGGCATTAGATTAAATCCTTATGAAGTAACTAGCATAAAATTGGCTTAAAAAATTTAAAGGAGTTGTGATAAAAATGATGGACAAGGATAATTTGGTTTTTCCTAAATTAGAAACTGATAGATTAATATTAAAAGAAATTGAAGTTGAAAATGCAACATCTATTTTTAATATATTTTCTAATGAAGAAGTTATGAAGTATTATGGTCAATTCCCAATGAAATCTATTGAAGAAGCTGAAAATTTAATCGCAATGTTTGATGAAAATTTTAAAAATGGTAAGGGAATAAGAT
>JAEWHG010000144.1 GCA_023387935.1 Bacillota bacterium | reverse complement strand
ATCTTCCTATAGAAGTGATGAACTATGCAAACAAAAAATCATTGCCTATTTTTATTTTTGATACTACTGTTTACTTTGAGGATATTATTACGGAGGTCATGGATAAAATAAGGTCTATAGATAATTTCGACTTACTTGAAAGTAAAATTGACTTAATAATTAAAATGAATATTAATAAAACCATAGTAAGAGAAATAGCCTTTGAAATAAACAGAAACTTTAAAGAGTGTTTTTTTGTTTTATATATAAAAGAAAAAAGGTTCATTACGGAGAATAAGATCATCACACTGATCGAAAATTTAAAAAAGAATAAAAGTATAGATCTGCATAACTCTATTTTAAAATATACAAATGGGATTCTAATCATATCTACATTTGATAAGATCCAGTGGGAAAATTTTAAGAATAAAGTTCATTTCTTATTAAATACAATGGCTATCAATATGCCAGAGTATTACATCGGTATTAGCAATTTACATACAGATTTGAGCGAACTAGGGAATGGAATAAATGAAAGCATCTTTGCCCAAAGAACAGGAGAGTTGTCTCCGGATAGTTTCAATTATTACAATGATATTGGTGTTTATAGTATACTTATGCCGAATATAAATGATAGTTGGATTCAGGATTTCTATAGTCGAATAATAATACCGATTAAAAACTATGATGAAAAATATAATACTGAATTATTTAGTACAGCAGTTCAATATATTGAGAGCGATGGAAAAGTTAAAGAAACTGCTAATGCACTTTTTTTACACAAAAATACTATTAGATATCGAATCGGGAAAATAAAGGAATTGCTTAATATGGAGGATTATGAGCTAAGCTTTTATGAACAGCTTTCAATAGCTATAAAGCTATATAAAATTTATAATATTTAAGCGCTAGATGCTAATAGAAGCCCATAGATTATTTGTCTTTTATGAATCATTTTATAGGCTTCCTACTATATTTGTATAAAATACAAAAAAATATGAGTTTGTTTTTACTTTATTCAAAGTAATTATAATGCATATGTAGTAAAATAATAGTAGTATAATTTTGCTATTAATTACGAGGGGGACTCATATGAAAAACAAAATCATTCGTGGTGAAATCTTTTTAGTTATAACAGCAATAATTTGGGGAACTTCATTTGTTGCTCAACGTGTAGGAATGGAATATATAGGACCTTTTACATTCACTGCAACAAGATTTCTTATAGGGACATTATCATTAGTTCCTATTATTCTATTAACGGATAAACTAAACAGAAATAAAGAAAGTCAAGTGCAAGCTGGAACAAAAAAAGACTTGCTAGTTGGTGGATTAGCTTGTGGTATAGCTCTGTTTTTGGGTATATCATTTCAACAATTTGGACTACAATATACAACTGCAGGAAAAGCAGGCTTTATTACTGCATTATATATCGTATTAGTGCCACTTCTGGGACTTTTTTTACATAAAAAAGTAGAAAAAAGTGTTTGGTTTGGTTTAGCTTTAGCAGTTTTTGGTTTATATTTATTATGTGTAACAGAAGGTTTTTCAATTTCAAAGGGAGATTTTATTGTACTTTGTGGAACTGTGTTTTGGGCAATTCACATTCTGATTATAGATCATTTTGCTCCAAAGGTTGATGGATTAAAAATGTCATGTATACAGTTTTTTACTGCAGGTACCTTATCTCTAATTGGGGCATTATTTACAGAAACAATAGAGCTTTCAGCAATTATTAATAGTGCAGGACCGATCTTATATACGGGTGTAGTGGTTGTTGGTATTGCATATACATTTCAAATATTGGGACAAAAGGGGACAAATCCTACAGTTGCAGCTATTATTTTAAGCATGGAGTCCGTTTTTGCAGTAATATCGGGAATGATTTTATTGGGAGAGAGCATGTCTACAAAAGAAATAATTGGTTGTATCTTAATGCTTGCAGCAGTAATTATTACTCAGATAAAACCAGCAGAAGACAATATAAATAAAGATAGTTCTAGTGAATGTGAGGCCTAATTTAAAGATAAATAATAAAAATTAATTTAACTACAATATTGTATAGTCTCCCTAATTTTGGGAGACTTTTTTTATAACGAATAGGAAAATTCTCCTTTAATGTTTTAAAGGAGAACTTTCCGTAAATGAGTTTCAAAGAAAACTTCATTAGAACGCTTCTTTAGAAGTTCTCTTATTGTGAATACAACAAAGTCCCCCGGGACCCATCTTGAGTCTTGATTGTGCGATGGGTGGGGTTCTTATTGAATTAATTTTTAGAGTTATTCATGTATGAAAACTATAGTTGCATGTATTTCTGTTAAATATTGATATTTGCTATCTCAATTATTAATGAATATATGAATATCTAGGATATACATAATAGTGGAATTATTTGCGAAAAATATATTAAGGTAATTCATAAAATAATAGATTGGAGATGGATGTATTGTATAAGAAAATTACTTTTATATTTATCATCATATTTACCTTAATATCATCAAGCTGCGCATATAGAAGAGAAGTACCTCCTAAAGAAACACCAGCTCCAGAACAACAGACACCTTCTGGAGACAACAAAAGTAAGGATAATTTGGCTAAATCAGACAAAGAAGATGTAGAGGAGAATATAAACGGTTATAGTATTGAAGATGACCAAAGAATAACTGAAGATATAGATAGAGATGAAGAAAATAAAATATCGTTCCTTAGTGAAAGTGATAGAACACAGGTATTAAATAGTATAGGTCCTAAAAAGATGAATACTATATTAGAAGTAATTCAAACGGATCTACCGGAGGAGGTTAAAGAGGCAATTCAGTATACTAAATACGATATATCCTTTGATTATTTTCTAGTAACAGCGGAGAATGGTGCGGAAATTTATGAAAATCCAGCATCTGACTCTTCGATAATTTCGAAAGTAGAAAATTTGGATAAGGTATCCCTTCTACATAGAGTTGAAGGCAAAATCTTTAATGGATCAGATATATGGTATAGAGTAGGGTATAAAAATGGAGATCAGATAAAGGAAGGATACATCCATTCTACATCTGGAACTCCTAGAAATTTTAATTTTGATAAAATGGTGAATTCCATAAATGAACTAAAAGAGCAAATAAATCAGGGACAATTGAATTTTATCAGTAACTATAAAAATCAAAATGGTGCACCTCCTCAGAAGGGAGATTCTGGAGTAGATGAGTATGGATATAGGGTTTATCATAGTGCTCCTGCATATGAGCAAGCTGATGTAAATAGTAACTTTCGATATATACCAGATGGAATATTAGTAAGGATTTTAAATGAAAGTGGAGAGTTTTATTATATTAATTGTCCAACATTCGGTGGGAATTTTTATGTGCCTAAAAAATATATAGATACGAACAGTACATTAAGCCAATTGAACCATGTGATTGTAGTAGATAGAACTCAGCAAAATCAAGCATCATTTGAACTAAATGAAAATGGGTTAAACCTTATATCCTATACTTTATCCACTACTGGAATAGCGGGTGATTATTCATTTGAAACTACGCTTGGCAGTTATAAGGTTATTGAAAAAAAAGATCGTTTTCAATATTTAAAAAGTGGAACACAGGAGATCGCAGGCTATGCGCCGTTTGCAATACGGTTTACTGGTGGCGCTTACATTCATGGAGTTCCTGTAGCATACGAGGAAAAAGATGGAGAGAAGATTGACCCAGGAACAATAGAATATATGCATACTATTGGTACATTTCCACGTTCTAGCATGTGTGTCCGCAATTTTACTAGTCATGCAGAATTTATATATAATTGGATAGATATTAAAAACAGTGTTGTTATAGTGATAGAATAATATTTTTATATATATCCTTAGAACAAAGTGGATAGTAAGGAAAATCTATGATTTCCTCACTATCCACTTTGTTATCTACGTGAAAATCTCATTTCCATCCAATCTAATCCAATCCAATCATCTGGCAAACCGGTAGAAGTATTTGTGATCTCAATTCTATTAACTCGTCTTATATCAGGCACATCGAATACTAATGTATTCCAATTAACAAAAGGTTGCCCGAAAGGTCTACCATGTTCTAATGGGAGTGGTCCTCGATGAACTACTCTTCCATTAATTCTAATGGTTGCAGAGTATTGTCTCACTGGAGTAGTATCCCGATCATCTAATACGGCACGAATAAATAATTGTGCACTCAAAAGCCCTGGTATAAAGAAAAAGGCTGGCATTTCGAAAGTCCATACGCCTTGATTTCCTCTATAAAGAATATCTGCGTTTCTACTAGGGTTTCCATAATTAGGGAAGCCTGTTAACTCCTTAAACAAAGCTAGAGTTAAGGTAGCGGGGTTATTTGATAAGATTGGTTGTAGTTGACTTGCATCAATATTTGACATGTAATTCATTCCGTACATTCCAGGGTAGGGCGTTGTTGGAACTTCTACAGGATTAAAAGCATAGTAGTATTGGTAAGAATCACTAATGTATGGCATTATAATCTACTCCTCCTTTATAATTAACTTGTGGATTCAATTTAGGAACCTGCATTTAAATTTAATTTATATGCATTACCCATATTTTGTAATTTGTTTTTCTGTCATTGTATTATATTCCAAGAAAGTATTTTTGCTACCGTTTAGTTT
>JAEWHG010000130.1 GCA_023387935.1 Bacillota bacterium | reverse complement strand
CTATAGATGGGTTTAATGGAATGGGAGTTAATAGTAGTGGAGGCGATCCTGCTAGACTTGCTGCTCAGGTAGTAAGTGGGATTGGTTTTTTAGGTGCAGGTACTATTCTCAGAAATGGCACGAATATTAAAGGCTTAACTACTGCTGCAAGTCTTTGGGTTTGCGGAGGAATTGGTTTGGCAATTGGAAGTGGATATTATGTAGGCGGATTTGTAACTGTAGTAATTGTATTATTCACCTTAATGAGACTTGGTATGATAGAGAAAAGAATATTAAAATCTAAATATAGAGTTCTAATTGTAAACAGTGTAGAAAGGCCTGGACTGATTGGCGAATTGGGCACGATTTTAGGCCATTATAGTATGGATATTAGGGATATTAAAATTATGCGAGACGATGAAGATAAGGATACGGGACTTATTGAAATACAATTTACTATTAAGGTTCCTATTACTTTTCCCAATACGCATTTATTAGAAGGTCTTCTTAATATTAAGGGTGTAGAAAATGCGGGCTGGGAAAAATAAATTAAAATTTACGGATAATAATTTTAATACTGGAGAAAATTTAAGATAAATTCGAATAAAACATGTCCTATTAAGCAAACTATATGATGGGAGGTGTTCTATATGAACATAAAATTAACTCAAAAAGAAAGAATGCTTTTAGAAGATCAAAAAAGTCATGAGGAAATGTGTATTAAGAAGTATACTGAGGCTTCAAATAAAGCACAAGACCCTCAGTTAAAACAAATGTTTCAAAATCATGCTATGCAGGAACAACAACATCTAGACACTGTGAATCAAATACTTAATGGCCAGGTACCTTCAATGAATAATCAACAACAAGGTCAACAAAGTAATCAACAGTCTAGTGGTCAAAGTGGACAAGGAATGAAGCAAATTCAAAATTCCGCATCATCTGGAACTAATAATCAAAAGGATAAAGATCTTTGCCAAGATTTATTAATGACAGAAAAATATGTTTCTGGTACATATGATGTTACAATTTTTGAATGTTCAGATACGAATATAAGACAAGCATTAAATCACATTCAAAAAGAAGAACAACAACATGGAGAAGAAATTTTTAATTATATGCAAAGTAATGGAATGTATACACTACAATAAATGGCTTAAAATCAAAAACAAAGGTACCGATAATGGGTACCTTTATTCTTTGAAAATTCAAGCGTTTGAATCAATCCAGTAAAAGGAATAATAATATTTTTTCAAAATTTCATAAAACCCATTGACATAACATACTAATTTTCATTATACTTATTTCTAGCAATGAAAGTTTACTAATTATAAACAAAAAGTTTAGTATAAGGAATAAAAGGGGGTATGGTGGTGAGCCAACACATTATTGATCTGAAAAATATAACTAAGATTTATGGTGGCGACACGTTAGTTTTAGACAATATAAATCTTTACATTAGGAAAAATGAATTTTTAACACTACTAGGGCCAAGTGGATGTGGTAAAACTACTACATTAAGAATTATTGGTGGCTTTGAGTACCCTACAGAAGGAGAAGTATTTTTTGAAGGGAAAAAAATCAATGATCTACCCCCTTATAAAAGACAAATAAATACTGTGTTTCAAAAATATGCATTATTTCCTAATATGAACATATTTGAAAATATTGCCTTTGGGCTTAGAATTAAAAAAATGTCCGAGAAGGAAATTAAAATAAAAGTAGAAGAAATGCTCCAGCTTGTAGGATTAAAAGGATATGGAAATAGAGCGATAGATTCTTTAAGTGGTGGGCAACAACAAAGAATAGCGATCGCTAGAGCTTTAGTTAATGAGCCAGAGGTTCTTTTATTAGATGAGCCTCTAGGCGCTTTAGATTTAAAGCTTAGAAAAGAAATGCAAATAGAGCTTAAAAAGATGCAGCAAAGAGTAGGCATTACCTTTGTCTATGTTACTCACGATCAAGAAGAGGCACTTACTATGTCCGATACTATTGCCATTATGAACGGCGGTAAGGTTCAACAAATAGGTACGCCAGAGGATATTTATAACGAACCTAAAACAGCCTTTATTGCTAATTTTATTGGTGAGAGTAATATTGTAGAAGGAACAATGATAAAGGACTATTTAGTTAAATTCGCAGACCAAACCTTTCATTGTGTGGATAAAGCCTTCGTAGATAGTCCAGATGTAGACGTTGTAGTAAGGCCTGAAGATATTGAGATAACTACGGTAGAGAATGGTATGTTAAAGGGAAAGGTAGTTTCTACCATCTTTAAAGGAGTTCACTATGAAATGATAGTGGAGGAAAATGGGAGACAGTGGAAAATTCATGATACTATTATGGCACCTATGGGAAGTAATATAGGTATGAATATTGCTCCAGATTTAATCCACATTATGAAAAGGAGTAGGTAATATGAAGCTAAAACAAAAAGCTGCGGCTTACCCTTATATTGGATGGCTATTAGTTTTTGTAGTTGTTCCACTTCTTCTAATTCTTTATTTCAGCTTTACCTCCCAAGATGGAGGATTTACTTTGGAAAACTATAAACGTTTTATGGAGCCTGTTTATGGAAAAGTACTTTTGCGCTCACTAAATCTAGCACTTGTATCTACAATATTTTGCTTAATACTAGGATATCCTATGGCAATGATTATTGCTAGGACGGATATTTCTAAGCGTAATTTGATGATATTATTATTTGTACTTCCTATGTGGATGAACTTTCTACTTAGGACATATGCTTGGATGACCTTACTTGGTAAAAATGGAGTTATTAATAATCTGCTTCAGGCGCTAAATCTTCCTGCATTAAATCTTTTGTATAACAATGGGGCTGTAATTTTAGGAATGGTATACAATTTTCTTCCATTTATGATATTACCAATATATTCTGTCCTCAGTAAAATAGATAATACATTAATAGAGGCTGCTAGAGACTTAGGTGCAAACGAAGTTACTGTATTTAAAAAAATAATTTTTCCAATGAGTATACCTGGCGTAATATCAGGTATTACTATGGTTTTTATGCCAGCACTTACAACTTTTGTTATCCCAAGACTTTTAGGTGGTGGACAGTTTATGTTAATTGGAAACTTAGTAGAGCAACAGTTTACCTATGTTTATGACTGGAATTTCGGATCTGCCATATCTATAATAATGATGATATTTATTTTACTAGCAATGGCTATAATGTCTAGATATGATGATCAAAAGGAGGAGGGAGGATTATGGTAATTAAATTTATTAAAAGGTTTTATACTTTTTTAATATTTTTATTTCTTTATGCGCCCATATTTACATTAGTTGCCTTTTCCTTTAACGAATCTCGTTCTAGAGGAAATTGGGGTGGCTTTACTTTAAGATGGTATAAAGAGCTTTTTTACGATTCTGCAATAAAAAGTGCATTTTACTATACCATAGTAATTGCAGTATTGGCTGCGGTTATTTCAACAATAATAGGCACAATAGCTGCTATAGGTATTCACAATATGGGCTTTTTAGGTAAAAAAGTAGTGCTTAATCTGAACTATTTACCTGTTTTAAATCCAGATATCGTTACGGGTGTATCCTTAATGACGTTATTTATATTTTTCAAGCTAGAGTTAGGATTTCTATCAATGCTGCTTGCACATATTACATTTTGTATACCGTATGTGGTTTTAGCAGTTTTGCCCAAGCTAAAGCAATTAAATAAACATTTATCCGAAGCTGCTATGGATTTAGGGGCAACACCATTTTACGCATTTCGCAAGGTAATTCTGCCACAAATTATGCCAGGAATTTTTACAGGGGCATTAATGGCATTTACCCTCTCTATAGATGATTTCGTAGTTAGCTTTTTCACAACAGGAGAAGGAGTTAGCAACCTTTCTATAACTGTTTATTCTATGGCGAGAAGGGGTATTAATCCTAAAATAAATGCATTATCTACATTAATGTTTTTAGGCGTATTAGCTTTGCTGTTAATTATTAATAAAAGAACTGTTGTTGAAAATAAGGGAGGAATATAAATTGAAAAGAAACCTTAAACTGGTTGTTGGGTTTTTAGTTGCTATTATGCTAGCTTCGGCTTTAGTAGGATGCTCTTCTGAGCCTAAGGAAACTTTAACTGTATATAACTGGGGAGATTATATAGACGAATCTGTATTACGTGAGTTTGAAAAAGAGTTTAATGTAAAGGTAATATACGACACTTTTTCTACTAATGAAGACATGTACGTAAAGCTTAAGTCCGGCGGTGCTAGCTACGATGTAGCGTTTCCATCAGACTACATGATAGAGCGTATGATAAAGGAAGATATGCTTCATAAGATAGATATGAACAATGTTGATAATTATAAATATATTGATGATAAATTTAAGAATTTAGAGTTTGATCCTACAAATGAATATTCAGTACCATATATGTGGGGAACTGTAGGTATACTTTACGACAAAACAGTGGTTACAGAGCCTGTAGATAGCTGGGATATTCTATGGGATGAAAAGTATAAAGGACAAATTTTAATGATGGACAGTCAAAGAGACTCTATTGGAATTACTCTTCAAAAATTAGGTTTTTCACTGAACTCTAGAGATCCGCAGGAATTAGAATTAGCAAAAGCTGAGTTAATTAAGCAAAAACCATTGGTTATGGCCTATGTAGTAGATGAAGTAAAGGATATGATGATCGGTGGCGAAGCAGCTCTTGCTGTAGCATGGTCAGGAGATGCTATGCTTATGATGGGCCAAAATGAAAATTTAGAATATGCAGTACCAAAAGAAGGTAGCAACCTATGGTTTGATAATATGGTAATTCCTAAATCTGCAAAGAACAAAGAATTAGCAGAGAAATTTATTAACTTTATGACAAGACCTGAAATAAGTTTAAAAAATGTAGAATACATTGAGTACTCTACTCCTAATACAGGAACTATGGAGTTAATGGATGAAGAGATCTTAAACAACGAAGCTGCTTATCCTTCCGATGAAGTTATAGAAAACTGTGAAGTATTTTTAGATCCAAGTGATTTCTTAAAAGAATA
>JAEWHG010000097.1 GCA_023387935.1 Bacillota bacterium | reverse complement strand
TTTTTCATTAATTTTCCTAATATAAAACATAATAAAGCCGTGATTGGCGCCCATAATAAATTAAACTTCTTTTTAGACTTTGGTTTTTTAGTAATTAACAAGTTATTCATATTAAATTTTCTCTTTTCTATATTTTATAATTATGAATCTATTGATCTCAGAATAATAACTATAGTTGCCCATCCCTAGGAAGTATCTTAAAAAAACTATTTGAAGAATAAATCCTTTTTAGAAAATAACCCAAATAAACCTCCCGTATGAATAAATAAAATATTCTTGTATTCTTTAAAATTACCTTTTTTTATTTCATTTACTAATCCATACATGGCTTTTCCTGTATATACAGGGTCCAAAATAATTCCTTCAAGCTTAGCAAATTTGCGAATGAATTCCAGCTCTTCAGGTCTACTTATGGCATAACCTTCGCCTACATATCCGTCAATTATTTTAATTTCATCCTTTGAAAAGTCTATCTTATTGTCAATATAACTAAAACTTTCTTGTAGAATGTCAGAAATTCTATCTTGGAAATAAGGCGCATTATCACAAATATTTACACCAAAAATATTTGCATCATTTCCTAATAGCTTATTACCTAAAAACATACCACCATAAGTACCACCTGAACCTACAGAAAGAACAATAGCATCAAATTTAACTCCTAGTTGCTTTTCTTGCTCTAATATTTCTTCCATAGCCGTATAGTATCCGAAAGTTCCTATTCCATTAGATGCCCCTTCAGGAATTATGTAAGGTTTATGACCTTTTTTAGTTAACCTAGCTTTGATACCTTCCATAATTTCCATTCTTTTTTCTTTGTAATCTTCAGGAGTTATGAATACAATATCAGCGCCTAAAACTTTATCTAAAAAATAATTCCCTTCTAAAGAATCATTTTCACTGCCTCTAAGAACTACACAGGAAGCAAGACCAAGCTTAGCCGCAGCAGCAGCTGTTGCTCTAGCGTGATTCGATTGTATGCCACCACAGGTAATTAAATAATCACAGCCTTGGTCTAAGGCCTCCTGTATAACATATTCTAGTTTTCGAATCTTATTTCCTGAAATTTCAGTCCCTGTATGGTCATCTCTTTTTATAAATATTTGAGGACCTCCTAATTCCGTTGACAATCTATCTAATTTTTCAATTTTAGTAGGTAAATTTGCGAGATTAATTCTTTTTGGAAGCTTTGCCATTCTGTTATTCTCCTTCCTTTAGTCAACATCTACAAAGTACTTGCGGCTAATGTTGTAAGTGCCATTCGCATTTGATACGCTTCTATTAGATTATTAGCTACATATCTAACTCTATTCGGTTCAACAAGTTCAACTCCTGGTATTAGTCGAGTCATTTCTGCCATTCCACTATTTAAAAAAGCAACTTCTAGTTCAACTTTTCCCTCTAGTTTGTTTGGAGAAATGGAATTTAGCTTTTCTTTTAGTGATTTCTCTACCTTCTCTTCCAATAATTTATGAACCTTTTTAGGATGAATGCATTCAGCTGTATATCGGCTGTGCGCATTCTTTACAGTTAATGTCTCAATGTCTGAATTAAATGCTTTTACTTGTTCCGCTAATATATTATCTCCGGATACAAAAGCTACAGGAACGTTATATTCTCCTGCTACTAAAGTATTCAATTCAAATTCTCCCACAACCTGGCCATTTACTTTAATTTCTGATATAACGATTCCATAATAAGAGTGAGCTAATACTCCTGGCGTATTGTGTTTAGCATGGTATCCTATTAAAAGCACTGCATCGTATGTATTATCAATTCCCTCCATCATTCCTAAAAGCTTTTGGTTTCCAGAAATAAGGATTGCATCTTCGTCTAGTTCCTCAATTAATATATTTGTCATTGGACCATGGGAATCATTTACTAATATTGTAGTTGCCCCTGCCAACTTTGCTCCTTTAATTGCTGCATTTACTTCATCTGTCATAAGTTTTCTTGCCCTATTATAATCATACCCTTTTGGTGATGTATGAGTACCATTTACTACACCACTTATACCTTCAATATCTGCTGAAATGTAAATTTTCATAATATGCCTCCATTCATTATTAAATTTAAGATTTATGCTATATCTTTAAATTTATTATTACACTTAAACAATCTTTCGTAAACTACAACTTCATTAATTATATATCTTCTATATTATTAGGATTTTTCCTTTATTTTTCTTAATATGTACGAACTACTGTATCAAGACTTCTTTACTTATTAAAAGAATTTCAAGATGTTAGATATCGCCTATAATCAATTATACTAATAAGTATATTATTTCTTAAGTAAATTATTTCTAATTTTAACTTCTTGACGATAAAGTACATTTTATGTATAATCGATTAGTAGAAAATAATATTTAATATCATTTGAATCTTAAGAAGGCAGATGGGCGGCTTTTCAATACCCATATGCCTTTTTCTATTGTGAATAAATAAGGAGGTATAGCAAATGAAAAAAATATTTAAAGACAAAGAATTTTTCCTTACAGTTATTGCTCTAGTTATACCAATAACGATACAGAATTTAATCAGTTCATCATTAAACATGGTAGATAACTTAATGATAGGTAAGCTCGGTGAGTCTGCAATTGCAGCAGTTGGCCTAGTGAATCAATATTTCTTTGTATTCACATTATGCTTAGCAGGCATAAATGCAGGCGCAAGTATATTTATATCTCAATTTTGGGGCAAAGAAGATATTCCAAATATACGTAAGATGATTGGTTTAGATATGATACTTAGTATATTAGCTTCTTTAGTTTTTTCTTCATTAGTTTTTATATCACCAGAAAATATACTAAAAATATTTACTCAAAATCAGGAAGTTATAAAATTAGGAACTGAATATATTAAGATCATATCCATAACATTTATTTTTTCAGCAATAACGAATGTTTATTCTACTACCTTAAGAAGTATAGGCATTGCCAATGTTCCTATGTTTGGGAGTATTATAGGCGTTTTAACAAATGCTTTTTTAAACTGGGTACTTATATTCGGCAACTTAGGATTTCCTGCTATGGGTGTAGCAGGTGCTGCCATTGCAACAAGTATTGCTAGATTTGTTGAAATGACATTTATAGTTATTTTTGCTTATAGAACTAACGATGTTATTCCTAGTAAAATAAAAGAAATTTTTGGATTTAACTTTGATTTTGTTAAAGTATATTTTAAAACATCTTCAGCAGTAATAATAAATGAGTTAATATGGTCTTTAGGTCTAAGTGCATACTCTATAATATACGCTAAAATAGGTATTCGAGAAGTTGCAAGTATGCAGATTGCAAATACTGTTAATAATGTGTTTACTGTTTTATGTATCGGTATTGCCTCTGCTGCTGCTATTATTATAGGAAATAAAATAGGTGAAGATAATGAAGAATTGGCTATAGATTATGCTATGAAACTAGGTGTATTAGCACCAATCATTGGTCTAATTTCAGGAATTGGTTTGTGGATTGCTTCTCCTTGGATTGTAAGTATATTCAACATAAACAAAAATACAATAGATATGACGATTATGGTTTTAAGAATTATGGCTGTTTTTGCACCACTTAGATTCTTTAATGTTTTAATGATCGTAGGAGTATTTAGAGGTGGTGGAGATACGACATATTCTATGTTAGTACAGCTTGGAACTGTATGGTGTTTTGCTATCCCTGCAGGATATATAGCTGCTGTATATTTTAATATGTCTTTAATCAATGTGTTTTTCATAATTTCTCTAGAGGAAATAATTAAAATAGGTTTTGAAATAAAACGACTTCATTCACAGAAATGGATTAAAAACGTTGTAAATAGTTTAGATTATGCAAATACAACTGCATAGCAAAATTTATAAAAAATGATTATTGATCTTCATCAATAATCATTTTTTATATTCTAGGACTTCTATGTTTTTACATTATTATTTGATCGTATAAACAATG
>JAEWHG010000093.1 GCA_023387935.1 Bacillota bacterium | reverse complement strand
GCTAATAAGGCTTCTAACTCTCCGCCCACGTTCTTGGTGTTAAAGTCTGTTCCATCTGCCCATTTAATTTTATAATTATCTACCTGTCGGCCAAAGCTATTAAAGAAATCGCTTTGTTCTTTTTCTACTTCAAGTCCTGTAAAATCCTTGTGATACACCAAAGGCTTTCCTGCTACCTTTATTACCATTTGCTTATGCTCTGGATTGTCTGGATTAGCGACTTCTAGTACCTCTATATCTACTATCTTTGATAAATCATCTATCAATACATTTCTTTGGTCTCTCAAGTCATTTGCATTGCTTCCATCTACCTCCGACCTAAGTATTTGATCATTTAGTGCTGCTATTTGCTTTCCATATGTATTTATAGTCCCTACCATTGAGTTAACATCAAAATTATAATCCCTCGCCATATTCTCTAACTGTGTATACATATGGTTAATAGAGTTCGTAAATGTTATTGCTCTTTGTCTAACTAACGTTCTTGTAGTTAAGTTGTCTGGGTTCTTACTAAGTTCTTGGAAGGAGTCAAATAATTGATTTATTACTGTACCAACACCAGTATCTGAAGGCTCATTCATAATGGATTCTATAAAGGCTAGTCCATCCGCCTTGGTTTCCCAGTATCCTAATGAAGTTGCCTCATCTCTATATTTATAGTCAAGAAATTCGTTTCTTAGCTGATTTATTGAATGCGTATCTACTCCTGTACCTAGCATACCCTGTCCACCTGCCAGTTTTAGAGGTGTACTTTGAAATTGCTCTAATCTCTGTCTAGAGTAACCCCTAGTATTAACATTGGCAAGGTTGTGTCCTGTTATATCTAATGCTCTTTGAGATGCAAAGAGTCCTGATTTTGCTGTATTAAAGCCTGAAAATGTTGATCTCATGTTGTATTCCCCCTAAACTTTCATATCGAAAAAATTAATAGATTTTATTTCTTTATTTTCCGAAGCCTTGTTACTATATCTATTCCCATCCTCTGGTGAGTGAGTCAGTATTTCTAGATTAAAATTAATATATTGCAGGCTCTGATTAATTAACTTTTCGTTGCCTTCATTAGCCGACTTTAGGCTGCCAATTGTTTTTAAAAGGTCGTTTCTAAGGGCATCAACTTCATTACCTATACCTTCGTCTATAAAAAGGATTAATTCTGAAACACTGGTTATTGCTTCTATATTTAATTCCTCAGCAATGTTTGTAAGGATCGATCTTCTAATTTTTTCAAATGTGCCCATAGTCATAATATATTGTTGTTCTTTTTTAGTAATATTCTCTAATTCTTTTATATCTCCATTCACTATAACCTTCGTTTTCTTTTCTGCTAATTTTAAAACTTGGGTATATAGTTCATTTTCTTTTATTAATGTATCCTTTAGTTGTTGGATTGATTTCATATCTTGTGCCTCCTTAGATAGAACTGCTACAGAGTGGGGGACGCATCTTTAGATTTTTTTATCTATAATTACACTTTCTATAATTTTATCTGCTATTTCTTCCCCTGTTACATTGTAGCTTCCTTGTTTGATTTGATTCTTTAAATCGTTAACTAAGTCTTCTCTAACCTCTGGTAGGTTTTTAAACGCTTTCATAGCAATTTGATATTCCTTTGCTCTGTTTGAAAGCTGCAATTCATCCTTTGGAGCTTCTACGGACTTTGTATGATCCAATTTTTCTGTGGATTTATTATTGTATATTTGCATAGCCTTATTTACATTAGGATTATTAAAGATTTTCATAAAAAAACACCTCAACTTTTCCGATTTTGTACTCATTGTTAATACTATCGGCATAGCTGAAGTGTTTCTTTAGTTTATTTATATTTTTTTCTAATATCTGCTATATACATTTTCGTGTCATTCTTACCAGGATCTTTTATTTTTTTCTGTTCATCCTTATTAGGCTTTAATACAGAAGAAAATTCTTTTTGCATACTAACTACACACATATCACAAAATCTACCTGATTTTATAGGTTTACCGCATCTCTCACAATCTAACAACATATTATCGTCTTCTCTAATCTCTATTCTACTTTCTCTTAAATATCTTAAAATTTTCTTTTCTTCTACTCCTGTTTCCTCTGATACCTCAACTATGGTTGCACCTGGATTGTCATATAGATATTCCTTTACCTTCTTAAAATCATCTACATCATTATTCGCACAACGTGAGCATATTTCAATGCCATTATATGCAAATACTCTCCCACATTTTGTACAATTTCTTAAATCCATAATAACCCCTCCCCATTTATTAATCTCTTGCAAATGTTAGCACTGTTACAGTTTCAGCTCCAAAGCTTAGTAATAGATTGCTACAGGCGTTAACTGTGGAACCTGTAGTAAATATGTCGTCTACTAATAATATATGTTTATTTAATATTACCCCTTCTTTTGTGACTTTAAAAGCATCCCTCACATTTTCTTGTCGTTGCCTTTTATTTAGGGTGTGCATTACCTTTGTATTTTTTATTCTTATGAGTACATCTAGTTCTAAAGGAATATTAGCTTCCTTTGAAATGTACTTACTTAAGAGCGTGGCCTGGTTAAAGCCTCTTTCTTTTTCCTTTCCTATATATAAAGGTACGGGCAAAATAATATCGATTGGTATACCCTCCTGCATTAGCTTATGTGCCATCATAGTACCCATTGTTCTTGCTAAGTATGTATGACCAGAGTATTTGAATCTATATATTAGTTTTTTTACATCTTCTTCATATTTAACTACAGCTATTGCTCTATTGAAATAATGATGTTTATGATCTTTACATTCTTGGCAAATTGAACCATCCTCTATCATTCTTAAAGGCATCCCACATTTTATACAATGATGCTCTGGAATAAAAGGCAAGGAACCTCCACACATATGGCAAATCGATATTGGTGGGTAAATTAGGTCTAAAAAAGCATCGGTGTATTCTTCTACTACCTGTAGAATTTTCAAATTTGTTCACTCCCTTTGGTCGTGCAAATTTGGTGCTTGTTCCGTTTGACCTGCCATCAATTTGCTGTGTAAATCAGGTTAGGTCATAAAATCAAAGAATTTTTTCAATCTAATTCCTAATCCTGAATACCGCTCAACAATTTTATTATTATCAACCATACGGTTTAAATAATTTTCTGTACCTACTAAAACTACAAGGGACTTTGCCCTCGTTATCGCAGTATATAGAAGATTACGGGTTAAGAGCATAGGTGGCCCCCAGGTAACTGGCATAACCACAACGGGAAATTCACTTCCTTGACTTTTATGTATCGTAATAGAATATGCAAGCTCCAGTTCATCTAGCTGGGTATAGCTATATACCACGCTTCTATTATCATCAAAAAACACCGTTAGCTCCTGCTCCTCTGGGTTTATATATTGGACGTAACCCATATCTCCGTTGAATACACCTTCGCCTCTTTGCTCCTCTGCATCTATATCTAAACTTGTCCACTTTAATGTGTAGTTATTTTTAATTTGCATAACCTTATCCCCTACACGGAAGGTTTTTTCTTTTAATTCCTTTTCTCTCTTATATTTATCGGGTGGATTTAAATAATTTTGTAGCTCTTTATTTAAATTTAACGTACCTACATCACCTTTTTTCATAGGTGTCAGTACTTGAATATCTCTTATTGAGTCGAATTTATAATGCTTTGGCAGCCTTTCTTTTACAAGACCTATGATCGTATTTAATATATCATCGTTCTTATTTCGGCTCATAAAGTAAAAATCCTTGTTCTTATAATTTAATATGGGATATTCTCCTTGATTAATTTTATGTGCGTTTACTACAATCATACTTTCTCCAGCTTGCCTAAAAATTTCATTTAAACGCACTACCTTTATTACTTTGCTATCTATAATATCTCTAAGTACGTTACCCGCTCCAACAGATGGTAGTTGATCCACATCGCCAACGAATATTAATCTAGTTCCACGGGATATGGCCTTTAAAAGGCTGTTCATCAATATAATATCCACCATGGATACCTCATCAATAATGATGACATCTGCTCCTAAGGGATTATCTTCGTTTCTTTGGAAAAGCATGCCTTCTTCATCATCGCTATATCCCATTTCCAGTAGTCTATGTATTGTTTTAGCCTCTTTGCCAGTTGCCTCCGTCATGCGTTTGGATGCTCTCCCAGTTGGTGCAGCTAATAGTATTTTCTTCTTAAGCTTTTCAAAAACCTTTATTAATGTATTTATAATAGTGGTTTTTCCCGTACCAGGCCCACCTGTAATTACTAAAATACCACTATGAATCGCCTGTCTGATTGCTTCCTTTTGATTTTCTGCTAAAGCTATACCATCTTCCTCTTCTATGATGCTTATTTCTTCGTCCACATCGATTTCTAGGGCGTCTAGTTCTACCTGGGAAAGCTCTATGAGCTTATTACATGCATTGGTTTCTGCATAGAAGTATGGCATTGAGTATACTATTATTTCTTCATCCTGACGCTCTAGCTGTATTTTTTGCTTAAGAGCCATTTCCTGTACCCCTTCTACTACTTCCTCTTCCGTTACTCCTAATAGCTCTCTCGATCGATCGATTAAAAGATCGCTCGGTGCATAGGTATGTCCTTCTGCATGAAATGTATTTAAAGTATATCGAATCCCAGAATGTATACGATATTTAGAGTTAGGGGAGATGCCCATAGCCTTTGCAATAAGGTCTGCCTTTTTAAAGCCTATGCCAGAAATTTCGTCCGCTAGACGATATGGGTTTTCCTGTATATAAGCTATGGTCATCTCCATATATTTTTTGTAAATTCTAACTGCGTAGCTTGGGGTGATTCCGTACTGAGAAAGGAACAGTATAATCTCTCTTAGCTCTCTTTGCTCCTGAAAAGCCTGTGCTATGGTTTCGGCCTTAGCTTCTCCAATTCCAGAAATCTCCGTTAGCCTTTGGGGCGCATACTGTATAATTTCTAGGGCATCGGTGCCAAAATGGTCTATGATTCGCTCTGCCATTTTTTTGCCTATTCCCTTTATAACGCCAGAGGATAGATAGGTTAATATACCTTCTCTTGTTGAAGGCTGTACATGCCGATACTCCTTAACATCCATTTGCCTGCCATACACCGGATGCACGATCCATTTCCCCTTTACTGAAATTATCTCTCCTTCTTTTAATGCAGGTAGACAGCCTACTATTGTTACTTCTTCATCTTCACAGTCTAATATACCTACTAAATATCCATTGGATTCGTTTTGAAATATTATTTCTATTAGTCTACCTTCTAATTCAACCACTGTACCTTCCTCCCAGCCTCTTAAATCTCAATACTATATATTATATCACATTCCCTTTGGAGTTTTAACTGATAATAGGTCTATGGATTTAGCTAGTTCATTTATACTAACAGTTAAGCTTTCTACTTTATTTTCTAGTCTAACCAGTAAATAAATAGAAATAACGATTGGAAATCCCAGATTAGCCACCTGACCAAATATTTCGTTCATTTTTTTCACCTCACCTTATGATAAAAGCCGAGATTTCTCTCGGCCTTTGCTATATCTATGCTAAATCTAATTCTTCTTCCTGTGTTATAACTACCTTGGCACTATCCACCTCTACAAGACCTAGGCCCCCTGGAGCAAATATATCCTTACTAACAATGTTCTCCATTACCGTTTTAACTTCTACTGGCGTTAAATCCTCTCTAGCATTAGCTATGGTAATTTTTGCTGTTTTACCATCTTCCTTAATAAAGCTTAATTCTAATACTCTCATTTTTTCACCTCCTTTGTACGCCACAAAGACCAGCTTAGATTAGCTAACAAGTGCTAGCCTCCATGGCTTCTACCTTCCTTAATAGCTTCTCACACTATTCAACTAACTCTTTTTCATCTGTTCTTACTACTGTTTTTAATGGCTTTTCTTGAAGTCCAGCCATATCTACAGCTACTGCATAAACATCTTCATCTACAGCATCTGTTTTAAGATTGCTATAGGTTCTGCTAGATAGCTTTTCTCTTCCCTCTCCATCTAAACCGTCGATAAAGCGAAGTCTAACTCTTGAACTTTGGTTTATAATATTTACTGGCATTTTTCCACCTCCTCTCTCTTACACCTATTACATGTTTTGAGAAAAGAAAAGTTAGCACAGTTTATTGAAGTTTTTTCTTAAATTTTCTATAGCCTTTGCTCTACCCTTTGCTACTGTTACATAATGGACATTTCTTTCATTTGCAATTTCCTTTAATTGAATCCCTTTTAAATAGTACTTCTCTATAATTTCTCTATCCCTACGATCTAGCATATGAATAGCCAACCTTAGTTCTTTATGCTCTTCCTTCTTTATATAGTTCTGTTCAATAGGCATCCCTTCATCTACCAACAAATCTAAAATCGATGTACTACTATCATTTCCAACAGTTTGATCTAAAGAAATCGTAGTTTTTTCCTTTCTTCGCTTATTTTGATAATGATGTTTTAATCGGATTGTTACGAAACCTAGAAATGGAACTCCTTTAGTTGGATCATAAACATTTAATGCTTCTAATATTTGCCAGAACCCTTCTTGGTAAAGCTCTTCGTCCCACCCAGTCTGTCCTCCATATTTTCTGCTATAGGATACTACTAAAGGCTTTAATTGATTAATAATCCACTCTTTTGCTAGACTTTCTCCTTTTATTGCTTCTTCTACTTTTTTATCAAATTCCATGTACAAAGTTATCCTTCCCTTTGGAAGGGGCCCCTTCGATTATTACCGGTTAACCTGATTGTACAAAAGAAAAGAGGAAAAGGATAAAGCCGAAACTTGTACTTTCAAGGATGTATTTTTTTCAATCTTGACGATTCTCCATGGGAACAGATGTTCTTTTTAGGGCAAGGCTCTTTTCTTCGTTCAGAATAACAATAAAGACAAGAAATGAGAGACAAAATAAAATTTGTTCGTTTCCACTCACTAACTTTATGTCACACTCAATTCTAAGCGTTGCTTAGAATTTCAAGTGCTCAAAAAAAGGACGGTTCTATTTTGTCGCATTTATTAAAATGCTCCAAACGAGAACCGTCCCCGGGTTTGATTTTAAGTTGTTAGTTTTTAAATCCTATAGTCCAGCTTCTTTTCTTAATATTTCAGCTTTGTCTGTTCTTTCCCATGTAAGATCAAGGTCTGTTCTTCCAAAGTGTCCATAAGCTGCAATATTTCTGT
Source organism: Bacillota bacterium (assembly GCA_023387935.1). Taxonomy (GTDB): domain Bacteria; phylum Bacillota; class Clostridia; order Peptostreptococcales; family Natronincolaceae; genus Alkaliphilus_B. The sequence goes on along the minus strand of JAEWHG010000093.1, from coordinate 7,270 downwards.
ATCCAGGCTTTCTTAGCTCTAAATCTCTAATAATGGCTGCTGGTCTTAAGTCAAAATGTTTTTCAACAAGCTCTGTTAATTTGGATTCTTCTACTTTACCTGTTCCAAAAGTTTCAACTAATATAGATATTGGCTGTGCAACTCCGATAGCATATGCTAATTCGATCTCACATTTATCCGCTAGTCCTGCAGCTACTATGTTTTTAGCAACGTATCTAGCAGCATAAGCAGCAGAACGGTCTACCTTAGTTGCATCTTTTCCAGAGAAAGCGCCACCACCGTGACGAGCATATCCACCGTAAGTATCTACAATTATTTTTCTTCCAGTTAAACCTGCATCTCCTTGTGGTCCTCCAATAACGAAACGACCAGTTGGGTTAATAAAGTATCTTGTTTTTTCATCTAATAGATCAGAAGGAACTATTTTATTAATAACATGCTCAATCATGTCTTTTTCAATTGTTCTTCCATCTACTTCAGGTCCATGCTGTGTAGAAATAACAATCGTATCTACTCTTACAGGCTTATCTCCATCATATTCAACTGTTACTTGAGTTTTTCCATCAGGTCTTAAATAATCTAATGTTCCATTTTTTCTTACATCTGATAATCTTTTAGCTAGCTTGTGTGCTAAAGAAATAGGTAGCGGCATAAGCTCAGGTGTTTCATTACAAGCAAAACCAAACATAATACCTTGATCCCCTGCTCCTATAGCTTCTAAATCATCCTTTTGCTCTCCTGTTTTACTTTCAAGAGCTTCGTTAACTCCCATAGCAATATCAGCAGATTGCTCGTTTATTGCTGTTAGTACTGCGCATGTATCAGAGTCAAAACCATATTTTGCTCTAGTATACCCAATTTCCTCTACAGTTTTTCTAACTATTTTAGGAATGTCTACATAGCACTTTGTTGTGATTTCTCCTGCAACTAATACAAGTCCTGTAGAAACACTGGTCTCGCATGCAACCCTTGCAGCTGGATCATGTTCTAGGATAGCATCTAATATTGAATCTGAAATTTGGTCGCACATTTTATCTGGATGTCCCTCTGTTACTGATTCTGAAGTAAATAGTCTTTTAGCCATTTAAAAAACCTCCTTAGTTTTTATCTTTTTTATACCCAATAGGAAGTTGTATATACACAAATTCAACAATTGGTTTCAATAAAGCCACCGTATAAATCTTTCAAATGAGGACTTTATTATTATTTTCCAATTAAGCAATAAATATTGCCACTTTGATAACCTTAACCGGAAAAATTACAAAACAAAATTTGTTCGTTTGCACTCACAAACTTTATGACGCACTCAATTTAAAATAATTTTAAAATTTCAAGTGCTTAAAATAAAAAAACCTCATTCCGTAGAAAGAGGCTGTATTATCAGTCAATCTCCTCATCTTTCAGAATTATAATTCTGTAGGATTTAGCACCACGCGTACAAATGCACTATGGTTGCCGGGTTTCATAGGGCCTATCCCTCCACCGCTCTTGATAAGGCATCAAGATTTTTATTTAATTGTGACTAGGAATAATATTAGCATTAGTAGCAGTATATGTCAACAATATTTTTACTTATATGAAACTTTTTTATAGGCTCTTAAATATACTTTGTTAACTGTAATATCGTACCTATCTAAATATTAATTACAATATGGCTCAAAATAAACATAATAACCCCTGCCATAGCATTTCCTAAAGCAATAGCAGGAAATGCATGTTTAATCCGTATATTAAACAGTATTGCTGCTAAGCTACCAGACCATACGCCCGTACCAGGTAAAGGGATCGCTACAAAAATAATCAGCCCAATAATACTATACTTTTTTATTTTGTCACTCTTTTTTAATGTATTCCTAACGATTCTATCGATTGTACTTCTGAATAATTTTGTACTTCTAAGTTTGATAAAAATAGGCTTTAGAAAAAAAAGTAGAAATGGAACTGGTATTAAGCTACCTAAAATACCTAGAATAGTTGCATGTATGGGACTAAGCCCCATAGATACTCCAATAGGAATAGCACCCCTAAGCTCTACTAATGGCAACGCAGCAATAAATAATACCATCAGTTCTTTTGTTATGATTTCAAATAATTTTTCCATTCCATCACCCCACATACTTAAATTATATAGAAGATTCCCCAAAAATATAATTTCTTTTTTACAATAAATGAGTAGTTCGTTTCTTAGTACATGATATAATACATTGGAGGCTTCTTCGCGTAACATCTAATAAATTACGAGGTGATCTGGTGAATAGACTTAAAGAACTTGAACTACAAATTGAGGATCTAAGATCAAAATTACACTATTTAATAGATAATAATTTTCCTAAGAGCGAAATCTGCAACTTAAGCGCAAAAATGGATGAACTTATAGTTGAATATTTCAGATTAAATGATAAATAAGAACCTGACCCGTTAACACAATCAAAGATTGCGTACGGGTCCCCAGAACCTTGTTGTATTCACAATAAGAAAATATTACATATTATTTTATGGTATTATAGTGGAATCCACAAATGAATCCGTTGTTATATTTACTCTCTGCTCTTTAATCACTGGTTCATCAATTACTTCTGGAATATGATCTAAAACAGGGGTCATATCATGATATGGTGCTGGAGTTTCCATATGTAGACTTGATGATGGTAATCCACTTTTGGGCAAAAGGCTAGCAGGAATAGATGTTACAGGTTGATTATACCTCGTTCTAATCAACTGGAATATTTTTTCTTGATACGTTTTATCTCCGTTCACATTCGGATTATTTTTAGATGCCCATCCATTGTACCCCCATAAAGCAAAATACCAATTTTCAAGTATCTGTGGGTTCATATCGCCAATTTGAGGAAGCGTTTTTCCCATAGCGTTAAAGCGACCTAAAAGTATGTCTGCACCTGCTGCTATATTATACTTAATATCATTTTTAAGTAAATTTCGATCTAGACTTTTATGCACTTTATTTATTTGCATAATTCCCGTATTTCCATAGCTTACAAAAGGATTTCCATCATTATCGAATTGCCTGTACTGGCTTTCATACCAAGCAATAGCCTTTAAAATAACAGCAGGAATATTCTTCTCGGCCGCTACTTCTTCAATTATTTTCTCAATTTCTTCATGACCAGGATTTTCAGCAGCATAAGTAACTACAAGCTGATAGTTTAATATTAGAGAGAATCCTAATATTAATCCTATTATTTTTTTAATCATTATTATTTTCTCCCCTTTCAGTATGATACATTTCTATACCTACCGATAGAATTCCTTTTTTTATTTATATTTTAAGTTAATTTTGGTGTAATAACAGTAAAAAACAAAAAGCCTAAAAGTGCATATCACCTTTAGACTCTTCGTTATATAAATTTTTCTGGAAGAAAAACATTTTATATATATTTCTAATTATTATTCAGCATCTGGTCTTTTTATTGGCTCCTCAATAACTGTGTGACCCATTAAAGTTTCTCTTTTTTGCCCATCTACTAAAAATTGTACGCCTTCTACTCCCTCAATATCAGTTAAAGAAAATACGATTTGGTTGAGTATTAACATTTCCTCCATAGAGCCTCCATTTAAGTTTTCAGAAGATAGATTTACATAGGCTATATTCTCTTTTGTTTCAACGTCTAACACTTTAATTTTTTCTACTATGGTTACTAAGTTTTCATCCTCAGGTTTCTTTTTTAATTCTTCTAATACAACTTCTTCTACAGACTTTTCCCCAAGCTCTACTTCTCTTTTTACTTCTATAACATGGTCTAAGCTTTCATCACCAGTCATAATATACTCTTGATTAGCAAAATATAGATTGATTGTTGTTGTTTCTTTTTCTTCTGGTGCTGGTTCTTCTACATTGGTATTATTTCCATTATCATTTTCTTCCTCTACTATTGGGTCCGCTTTACATGCAGCTAAGGTAAATATCATAATTACTGCTAGTAAAAATAGACTTATTTTCTTTATATTCATGTCAATCATCTCCTAATATAATATTTACTCTATTATTTATTATTATAATACATATTTTATCACGTAATATTAAGAATCTATTACACTTACTCGGCAGCTAAAAGTTCTAAGACTTTCCGATCTTGAAAAATCCGTAAAAAAATGCGACAAAAGAGAACCGCTCCCCCCTGTCGCATTTTTTGCAATTATTCCTAGTTTTTTATTCTTCGTCTTCTTCGTCTTCTTCGTCAAATTCTAATAACTCTAAAAAAGCTTGGGATACTGCTTCAAATTCTTCATCAGATTGAATGTTGATTAGTTCTAAACCTTCTTCATCTTCTTTGAACTCATATAGTAGAACATTTTCTTCTCCAGTTGGTAAAAGCGCAATATATTCTTTTTCTTCTAGCTCAAATACTTCTAATACAGCAGCACTTACCTCACTACCATCTTCTAAAGTAAGCTGAATCATTTCATAGTGTTCGTGGTCGTGGTCATGGCAGCCACAGCTTCCATGCTCGTGCTCTCCTCCACAGCATTCGTGGTCATCCTTATGTCCATGTCCTCCGCAACATTCATGTTCATGTTTATTATCTGTCATATTGTATTCTCCTTTATAATAAATTTAGTCTACATATATTATATATCATATTTTACCCTTACTATGCTATATCTAACATTTTTTCTACCTGATCTGCTGGTAGGGGACGGCTAAATAAATAGCCCTGTATTATATCACAACCGGCTCCCTTTAAATAGTTGAACTGTTCATTCGTTTCTACCCCTTCAGCAATAACTTCCATATTTAAACTTTTGCCTAATACTATAATAGTTTTAGTAATAGTAGAGTCATCTTCTCCAATATCTCGTACAAAGGATGAGTCGATTTTCAAAACATTTATTTTAAATTTATTTAAATATCCTAAGGATGAAAACCCTGTTCCAAAATCATCTAAAGCTATTTTAACTCCAATTTCCTGCAGTTTATCTAAAGTATTAATTGTAAACTCAGTATCTTTAATTGCAATGCTTTCAGTAATTTCTAGATGTAACGATGTAGGATCAAGCTCAGTTTCTTTTAATACATCGATTACTTTATCTACAAATGAGACTTCTTGAAACTGAATAGTAGAAATATTTACTGAAACTGGTACTGGACTATAGCCTGCATCCTGCCATTTTTTATTTTGTTTACAAGCAGTCCTTAAAACCCAATCTCCTATGGGAATAATTAAACCCGTTTCCTCAGCCAATGGGATAAATTCCGCAGGAGAAATAAGCCCTATTTCCGAGTTATTCCATCGTATCAAGGCCTCAAGCCCAACAATATCGCCCGTCATACTTTCAATTTGAGGCTGGTAATATAACATAAATTCGTCTTTTTCTAAGGCCTTATGTAGATTGTTTATAAGATTTAATTTTCTGTTCATTTTAATGTTCATGCTATCATCGTATATCTTATGATTACTTTTCCCGCTTTCCTTAGCGATCTGCACTGCTATGTGGGCGTTTTGTAGTAATAGATTAACACTTGAACCACCCCATGGATATCCTGCTATTCCAACACTAACCGTAAGATGGACTTCTTTCTCTTTAATAACAAAAGACATGGCCATAGCTTTAATGATTCGATTAGATAATTCCTTCATATTTTCCATAGACTCGTCTCTAGGTATTAATAAAAGGAACTCGTCCCCTCTAATATGGAATAACCGCCCTTCATTACCCACAGTTGTTTTCAGTCTATCTGCAATTCTTTTTAATATTTCATCTCCAGCTTCATATCCCATAGTATCATTTACTATTTTAAAACCATCCACATCGATACATAGAATATTAAAGTACATACTATCTAATTTTTCCTTCATATTTTTAAATCTTTTTTCTAAAGCCAATGTATTTGGCAAATTAGTCAACATATTTTTAGAGGTTAGCCCCTCTAAATAATTATTAGACATCATGTTCTTTTCAATATCATTATCAGGAATATAAACATTTACAATTTTGATAGCTATGATACACCAAAGAATACCCCCAAGATAAATCATTGTGACTAAGGGTATTTTCCCAAAAATATATTCAGATTTAAAAATTAAGGGAATAGTTATATGATTAACTATTGTACCTAAGCCTACGACAGTTAAAAAAAGTAGTATTCTTTTGTGAAGACGCTCCATGTTTGTCTCTCCATCCTATTGTATTGTTCATCTAGAGGCTGCTATTGAAAAGGTTTGAATATTTGTTGGAAAGTTGCCATCACATAGTAATTTCGACAAACTTCAACAAAACCCTCTTTTAATATAAAATACAATGCCTAATTTTTATCAATTAATGCAAATGTTAAGCTTGCAGAGCATGCGAGCTGACCTTCCACATATGCTTTTCCTTCTGCCTTTCCAATACCTCTTCTAAAGGCTGTCATTTCAACCTCCATTCGAATTGTATCTCCCGGGACTACCTGTCTTCTAAATTTACAGTTATCTATACCTGTAAATACGCCTAATTTCCCTTGGTTTTCTTCAGAACCCATGCAAATAACTGCTGCTACCTGTGCCATGGCTTCTACTATTAAAACACCGGGCATAATGGGCTGACCTGGGAAATGCCCCTGAAAAAACGGCTCATTTATAGTTACATTCTTAATACCTACTGCATTTTTTCCAGATTCTATTTCAATAATCTTATCTACTAATAAAAAAGGATATCTATGAGGAATGATCTTCTGTATTTCAACACTGTTTAGTTCCATATGCTACATCCTCTCCTGTATAAATTTATCTTGTTTTATTTTTCTTGTTTTATTTATATTATAAATTAAAATCCAACAATTATCTTTTAATTTTTCCCCATTTTTTCAGTTTATACTATTTTTTTCCTTTGTCAATTGCTTCTATAGAATATAGTAATATTTTCCTATAATACAGGAATATTTTCCTACATTATAGGAATTTCAGACCAATAAAAAGTCATTTCCTTCAGGCAGGAGTTTTCATCTCCAAAACCCCTCTTTTTATATAATTAATAAAGTAGAACTTTCCTATTATATAAAAAATAACCTTTCCCACTTAATATCTAAAGACTTTTTCATATGTATATACATAATAAAGTTCCTTAAGAAATAAGCGAAGAAAGGTCAACTTCCATTTGTTTTAATTAAAATTCTAGTGTGCCTTAATCTCTGTCCAAATACGATCGTATTCTTTTAAGAAATCACTTGGATCTAAAAATACTTCACAGTTTTCTATAACTTCATCGGAAGGATAAGCAGCTTCGTTGTTTAAGATCTCTTCATCCATTAACTCCATAGTTCCTGTATTAGGAG
>JAEWHG010000070.1 GCA_023387935.1 Bacillota bacterium | reverse complement strand
GGCCACCATAGCCTCCCCACCACTTTGGATATACTATTGGAATAGATGTACATATAAATTAAAATAGTTGATAATTTCCCCCAAAAAGGATTATTTGTTTTAATAATTTATGCTCTATGTTCCTGCTAATAAGTAATAATACAATGCCAAAGACTAGGGAAACAATTGGACCGCCAGCATAAAACATTATCTTTTGAAACTTTGTAAGCTTAGGTTCTTTAATATGTACAAATCCTGTAAACGGATCAAAACCTTTAAGTTCAATGTTTAATCTTCTTAACTCTATTCTTTTTAACTTTTCATTATTTCTGCCTAATGTTATTTTGACATTCTCTTTAGTTAAGATTAATGCTGATAAAGCATGTCCCAATTCATGAGTAATTGTTGTAATCTGAATAATCATAAGAAACAGGATAATATTCGATATAATATTAATAAACTCCATCAGACTCCCCCTAACGTAATCAATAATTAATTTTGTTACCTATAACTGATGAATATAATATAAATTATACACATTAGTTACACTATAAATTGGATTCTATTCGCATAAACCACATTTCTTATAGATGTCTAAAATTACAGATTGCTTTCCCTCAATATATGAATCTATATCTTCTGGATATTTCAAAGCCATCTCTTTTTTTATTGAACTATATCTATCTCTATCTTCTTTATGTTGTCTTAAATAATCCCTAAATGTTATATGTCGATACAATTCTTCATTGTCTTTATTGCATATATACAAATGATGTACCATTAAATGCGACTTATTTTTATAACCAAATGCTTCTCTACCAGATATACCCAAATCTCCTTCATATATATATCCAAAAGACTCTAATGCTTTTTTTACTTCTTCAAAGTTTTTGTCAATAACAACATCTATGTCAATAATTGGTTTTGCCGACAATCCTTCAACAGATGTGCTTCCTACATGCTCAATTGAATTTATTTTCCCAGACAAAACTGTTAATAATTCATTTTTTATACGTTCAAATTCATTTTTCCATTCTGCATTATAATCTTCTACTATTACATGTTTCGTTTTTATTAAAATCTCCTCCACAAATTCTTATTTATCGATATGATAATACAATTGTTTGTCTGTAATTTTTTTGCTGTTGAACATAAATTTACAACTACGCCATACTCATTCGATTTTCACCTTATAAATAATATGGATATAATGCTGTGTATTCGGCACTCATACACAGCCATTCGATGATGTAATCAAACCTCTCTTTTGTCAGTCCATGTCCACCATTATATCTCTTATGACATAATTTATTATCAGCCCCATATTTTGCATATGATGGACGAGCTTGTTCAACAATAAAGTCTGCATCCCTCGAGTATTTGTCTTCATCCGCTGAGACAATCAATAACGGTCTTGGAGCAATACAGTGTACTAAATCAAATATATCATAGCTTTTGTTGAAACACGGAATCACGCTTGCCAGCTCAATACCTATATCATTTAGCATTCGGTTCTCATAGGTGCATGCGCTTCCACTCGCACAGCTAAAATAAATCCGCTCATCTAATGCAGACAGGAATAACACGGTATTTCCACCATAAGAATGCCCCAGTGTGCCAATTTTTTTATTATCAGTAAAAGTAAGTTGAGACAGTAAAGTTACTCCATTCATAGCGTCAAGCAGTACTTTTTTCATCAGATTATCACCCTTTAAGATACGATAACACATTTCATTTAAATGTTGAAAAAAATCCTCATCGCCTGGTAGAGGTACTATCCCCTGCGCATTTTTCCGTCTCTCTTCAAAGCATATCGAGTCAGGTGCTAAAACAACAAATCCCTTTCTAGCTAATTCTGGTCCAAAAGCCTGCAAGGGATTACCAGCTAATCCGCATACCTCACTTTTCCCTAAATGACGCTCGCTGTTATGCTGGTGATTTATTAGTATTGCAGGATTATTATTAAGAACTTTGGGAATTAAAAGAAAGGCAATGACTGTATCTCCATTGGAGTTATACTCAATAAGCTGTCTCTCATACCCAGCTTCTTTTATGGATTCTATTATCCTGTATTCGATTGAAGCTGGTATATCATCAGCTTTAATACCAATAATTTCAGAAATCCTTGACTTCAAGTCCATCGTCTAAACCTCCACTAATATAAATAATCTTCCGTTCGCAGTTATCTACATATCCGATTATAATATAAATATTCCCAAGTCAGTAAAAATTTTACACTATCATTCTATCATAGAATTACCTCAAATTTAAATAATCAATAAAAAAGAGTATTGTCTCTTAAAATTATCTAAAGACAATACTCTTACTTTATTTAAATAAAATCTATCAAACTCTTCATATATAAAGATTTGAGAGCATCTGCTATACTACTTTAATAATTACTTCAATTGACCTTTGTTGATAATTATCACATGAATTACAATACACCCTGTTATCTTATACCGACGCTATAGAAAGCAATCATTTTTAGTTATACATCTAGATTCATGTGTATACGTCTCCAATTAAATCAGAGGACGCTGTCAATTACTGAGGATGACGTAGTGATGCATGAGCCGCTGCAAGTCTTGCAATTGGAACTCGATATGGTGAGCAGGAAACATAGGCTAAACCTAATAGATGACAGAACTCAATAGAGTTTGGCTCTCCACCATGCTCTCCACATATTCCAAGCTTAATATCTGGTCTTGCTTGCTTTCCTAAATCTACTGCCATTTGCATCAATCTTCCTACACCTTTTCTATCGATTCTTTGGAAAGGATCCTTTTCAAAGATATTCTTTTGAAGGTATTCGTTAATAAACTTACCTGCGTCATCTCTTGAGAATCCAAAAGTCATTTGGCTTAAGTCATTTGTTCCAAAGGAGAAGAATTCTGCTTCCTTAGCAATTTCATCAGCTGTAATACAAGCTCTTGGAATTTCTATCATTGTTCCAATTAAATATGGAATTTTGATGTCATTTTCTTCAAACACACTTTCAATAACCTCTAAAATAACCTTTTTAACTTGTACAAACTCTTTAATTTCGCCAACGAGAGGTACCATAATCTCTGGAACAACATTGTATCCTTTCTCTTTATGAACCTGAATCGCTGCTTCCATAATTGCTCTTGTTTGCATTGCATATATTTCTGGATATGTGATGGCTAAACGGCATCCTCTATGTCCTAGCATTGGGTTAAACTCTTTTAAGTCATTCACTACATCTAATAATTCTTCCTTTGATACGCCCATTTCATTGGCTAATTTTACGATGTCTTCTTCCTCATGAGGTAAGAATTCATGTAGTGGCGGATCTAATAATCGAACCGTAACTGGTAATCCTTTTAGAGCTTCGAATAAAGCAACAAAGTCTTCTCTTTGCATCGGCAATAGTTTCTCTAGAGCCTTTTCTCTACCTTCTAAAGTTGTAGATAAGATCATTTGTCTAACTGCAAAAATTCTGCTCTCTTCAAAGAACATATGCTCAGTTCTACAAAGACCGATACCTTCTGCGCCAAACTCTAATGCTTGTTTTGCATCCTTTGCAGTATCTGCATTCGTTCTAATTTTTAATCTTCTAAACTCATCAGCCCATGCCATTAAAACCGCAAAGTTTCCTAAAAGCTCTGGTGTTTGAGTTTTTATTTCACCTTCATATACAATTCCTTGACTTCCGTCTAATGAAATATATTCGCCTTCAGCAAATACCTTGCTGCCAACCTTCATTACTTTGTTTACCTCATCAATACGGATTTCGCCTGCTCCTGCAACACAGCATTTACCCATTCCTCTTGCTACTACAGCAGCATGAGAAGTCATTCCACCTCTTCCAGTTAAAATACCTACGGATGAAATCATTCCTTCAATATCTTCTGGTGATGTTTCAACACGTACTAGAATCGCTTTCTCGCCGTTTTCCTTAGCTGCCACTACATCTTCCGGTGTAAAGTAAATTTTACCTGAAGATGCTCCAGCAGATGCAGGAAGTCCTTTTGTAATAACAACAGCTTCCTTCATTGCCGCTTCATCAAAGGTTGGGTGTAATAATTGATCTAATTGCTGTGGCTCTACCCTAAGAACTGCTTCTTCCTTCGTGATTAGCCCTTCTTCAACCATTTCTACGGCAATATTAATTGCAGCCATTGCTGTTCTCTTACCGTTTCTTGTTTGAAGCATGTAAAGCTTTTCATTTTCAATGGTGAACTCAATATCTTGCATATCTCTATAATGTTTCTCTAGTAAAAGTGTAACATTTACAAACTGCTCATATACTTGTGGCATTTTATCCTTTAAGCTTCCAATTTCTTCAGGGGTACGAATTCCAGCTACTACGTCCTCACCCTGTGCATTTAATAAGAACTCACCGAATAATTTTTTTTCTCCTGTGGATGGGTTTCTTGTAAATGCTACACCAGTTCCACAAGTTTCACCCATATTACCAAAAACCATAGATTGAATATTTACAGCCGTTCCTAAATCATCTGGAATTTCATGCATTTTTCTATATATTTTAGCTCTTTGGTTATTCCAAGATTTAAATACTGCCTCTACTGCCATAAGTAGTTGAGTTTCAGCATCCTGTGGGAAATCATTTCCCCACTCCTTCTTAACAACCTTTTTAAAACTTTCTACTATATCCTTCAAATCCTCTGCATTTAATTCTGTATCCTGCTCTATTCCCTTATCATTTTTCTTTTTTTCTAAAATAGAATCAAATTTATACTTTTCTATATTAAGAACAACATCTCCAAACATTTGTATAAATCTTCTATAGCTGTCATATGCAAATCTTTCATTATTAGTAGCTTTAGCAATGCCTTTAACAGACTCGTCATTTAATCCAAGATTTAATATGGTATCCATCATACCAGGCATAGAAAATACTGCTCCAGATCTAACAGAAACTAACAAAGGATTGGATATGCTACCGAACTCTTTATTTGTAGCTACTTCTAATGCCTTTAACTCCTTTAATATTTCTTCCTTTAATTCACTCCACAATTGGCTATTGTGTTCATAATATTGATTACAAGCTTCTGTTGTTATTGTAAATCCTTGAGGAACTGGAAGTCCTATTCTTGTCATCTCTGCTAAGTTAGCTCCCTTTCCTCCTAATAATGATTTCATTTCTAAAGTTCCTTCTTGAAAAGCATAAACAAATTTTTTCAATAATTACACCTCCAAATTTTATATAAAACCAATAAAGTCGATTAGGATATTCACAATTTATATTGTTTGGAAAAACCGTATTTGTACATATTTTTATTAATTATGCAATTTGGCAATATATATTTTATTTACCATTTGAAAACTTATGTCCCATATCTTTAAATATTTCTAAGATAATACCCGCACTTTCTTCAATAGCTTTTGTTGAAACATCAATAACAGGACAACCTAGCCTTTTCATTATTCCATCTGCATATTCTAACTCTTCAAATATTCTTTGCATACTTGCATAATTAGCTTCATTTTTTAAACCTAATGCTTTTAATCTTTCTTGACGTATTTCAATTAATTTCATTGGATTAGTAGTCAATCCAATGATTTTCTTAGGGTTAATTTCAAATAATTCTCTAGGCGGTAAAACCTCTGGCACAAGTGGCACATTGGCAACCTTCAAATTTTTATGGGCAAGATACATACTAAGTGGAGTCTTTGATGTTCTAGAAATTCCAGTTAAAACGATATCTGCTTGTTTTAAGCCTCGTGAATCCTTACCATCATCATATTTAACAGCGAATTCAATAGCTTCTACCTTTTTAAAATATCTCTCATCTAGCTTACGTATAAGTCCTGGTTCTTTTCTTGCTGGAGCTTTAAGTACACTTTCCATAGCATTTAGACTCGGTGTAATTACATCAGCGCAAGGTATATTTAAAGCATTAGCCTCTTTTATTAAAAATTCCCTCAGATCAGGTACAACCATAGTAAAGACAATGATAGCAACTTCATTTTTTGCTTCTTCCAATATTTCTAAAATTTGTCCTCTATCGTTTATATATGGAAATCTTCTTATTTCGTAGTCCTCTGTATTAAATTGGCTAATAGCTGCCTTAGCAACCTGTTCCGCTGTTTCACCTATGGAGTCGGATATAATATAAATAATAAGGCTTGAACTTCCCATTTCTCTCCTCCTATTCCTTGCATAGCTCTACAAAAATTTTTGTAATGTTACTTTTAGATATTCTACCGATTACCTTAACTATTTCTTGTCCATTTTCTTTTACTTTTTCAACTACAGGTAGGCTATCCACCTCATGGTGTATAATTTTAATAGCCGCTACAAGGGCATTATCCTCAGGTGATATTGTAACGATATTAGGACTTCGAGTCATTATCATTCCTATAGGTACCTTGTTCATATCTATTCCACCCATAACACTTTTTAAAAAGTCCTTTCGTGATACAATACCAGTAAGAGACCCTTTAGAAACAACAAAAATAGTGCCTACATCTTCTAAAAACAAAGTAACTATACCATCATATACTGAGCTTTCTTCAGTTACCACAATAGGTACTGACATAATATCCTTTACTTTCATACTTTTCACTTCTTGGGCAAAAATATTGACAGTCGACTTACCTGAGTAAAAATAACCCACTTTTGGTCTTGCATCTAAAATACCAATCATAGTTAAAATTGCTAAATCTGGTCTTAGCGTAGCTCGTGTTACATGTAAATTTTTAGCAATTTCTTCACTTGTAATTGGCTCATTATTTTGCACAATTTCGATGATTTTTTTTTGCCTAATTGACAGTTCTATGTAAATCACCCCTTTATATGTTATGCTATTTGTTAATGTGTTATATTATATATATAATTTACCACAATTAATATAATTTTTCTATAGTTTTCCTCAATTTTATAAAAAAGTTACCTAAAAATATATTTAGGTAACTTTTTCATTATTTTAGCATTTGAAATTCTAAGCAAAACTTAGAATTGAGCGCGATATAAAATTTGTGAGTGTAGATGAACAAATTTTATTTTTATTATATATTAGAATTTGATCTTTTGATCTAAATAAGACTCTATTTCTGTAATAGGAATTCTCACTTGTTCCATTGTATCCCTATCCCTAACTGTAACACTGTTATCTTCTAAAGAATCATAGTCAAAGGTAATACAGAAAGGAGTTCCAATTTCATCGTGTCTTCTGTATCTTTTCCCTATGCTTCCCGCTTCATCATAATCTACCATAAAGTTCTCAGATAGTTTTTCATATAGCTCTAATGTTTGATCTTTTAATTTTTTAGTAAGTGGAAGTACTGCAGCCTTAAAAGGAGCTAATGCTGGATGTAACTTTAATACGATTCTTGTATCCTTCTCATCAATAACCTCTTCTTCATAAGCATCAACTAAAAATGCTAAAGTAACACGATCTGCTCCTAATGAAGGTTCTATACAGTATGGCACATATTTTTCATTAGTAATAGGATCTTGATAAGTAAAATCTTCACCTGAATATTGGCTATGTTGCTTTAAATCAAAATCTGTTCTATCAGCAATGCCCCAAAGTTCTCCCCAGCCAAATGGAAATCTATATTCAAAGTCCGTTGTTGCCTTACTATAATGAGATAATTCCTCTTGCTCGTGATCGCGAATACGAAGATTTTCTTCATTTAAGTTTAAATTTAATAACCAGTTTTTACAGAAATCCTTCCAATAATTAAACCACTCTAAATCTTCTCCTGGCTTACAGAAAAATTCTAGTTCCATCTGCTCGAACTCTCTTGTTCTAAATGTAAAATTACCAGGTGTAATCTCATTTCTAAAAGATTTCCCAATCTGTCCTATTCCAAATGGTACTTTCTTTCTTGATGTTCTTAAAACATTTTTAAAGTTTACAAAGATTCCTTGTGCTGTTTCAGGTCTTAAAAATAGTTCTGTACTAGAGTCTTCAGTAACACCTTGGAAGGTTTTAAACATCAGATTAAATTGGCGAATATCAGTAAAATCTTTTTCACCACATTCAGGACATATAATATTTTTTTCTTCTATGTAGGTTTTCATTTGTCCGTTACTCCAGCCATCTACAATAGCTTCTTCATTCTGACTATGCATGTAATCTTCTATTAATTTATCTGCTCTAAAACGTGATCTACATTTTTTACAGTCCATTAATGGATCGCTAAAGCCTCCAATATGTCCTGAAGCTTCCCATGTCTTTGGATTCATTAAAATAGCTGCATCTAGTCCAACATTATATGGACTTTGTTGTATGAATTTTTTCCACCATGCTTTTTTTACATTGTTTTTTAATTCAACTCCAAGAGGGCCATAATCCCATGTATTTGCAAGACCACCATAAATCTCTGATCCAGAAAAAATAAATCCTCTTGACTTAGCTAATGAAACGATTTTTTCCATTGTTTTTTCTGTTGTCATTTTAATACCTCCTATGAAATTTTAAAATCTTTTTTCTTGTAACAAATTTGTAAAAAAATAAAGCCTTCCGTCTCTAACTTTAAAAGTTAGGGACGAAAGACTGTTCTTCCGCGGTTCCACCCTATTTGGCAAAGTGCCCATCTTAGATAATGTTGCTCCAAAGCGCCCTTCATTGATAAACTATACTAGGCTTACACCGTCCCTAGCTCGCTAATCTAGTTATGTCAATTACTCCTCTTCATCATAGCAATGCAGTATTTATTTACATATAAATCTACCAAATTATAATCATTTTGTCAACATTAAAGATTTATATATTTTAATAATCTGAATCATCGTCTAAATCGTCTAGTGTTTCATCTTGATCTTCTGGATCTAATATAACATCACTTTTTTTGCTAGTAGTATCTGAATCTTTCTTGTTTTTTACCATATTTTTAATATCTGAAACTGTTTCTTCTGCCATTTCCCTAATATCAACGACTTCTCCATTGTTTTTAACAATTTCTATCGTTGTTTTAGTAGCTATGGCTGCAGATACTCCTAATAAAGCTGCAACAGGAGCTAAAATTACTCCAATAGCTCCAGCAGTAACTGGAATATTAAGAAGAATTTCTCCATCTCGTTTTAATACAACACGGGATACATTACCTTTTTGAATAATGTATTTTAAATTTTCTAGTATTTCATTCCCTGCTGAAGACATAGTATTCATCCATTTATGACCATGTTTTGCTTCTACGGCTATTATTGCTTCTACAACGTCACCACCATGCTCTTCTAAAGCATCCTTTGCCTCTTTGTAAGACACACCAGTTCTTTCTCGTACGACATCTACTTTTTCTAAATCAATATCCATAATTTTCCTCCTTTCATTCAATAAGGGCTTCGCCCGTCATTTAACGTTTTCAGTGATGGGATTGTTACGTTCACTGAAAAAAACTAAGTGTTACCCGCTGCCTTAAGAAGCGGAGAAGATCTTAATTTAGTTATAATTTTTCTGCTACTTCTAAACTTTTAAAGTCATATTTATTTATATGAGTCAATATATATTGCTTTAGTATTTTTTTTAACTCCTCATTTAAATAATCACTTATTTTTAGTTTTTGAATCTCTACCATATCTCTCGTTAATAAAAATATCGCCAGTTTAATAGTTGTATTGCCTATCTTTATTCCAAAAGGATCTGTACTAAAGCAGGTAGAGCATAGTAACCCTCCTTCTGTAGAACTGAACTTCCATGTTGGAGATTCTTTTTTATTGCAATTAACACACCCAATAAGCTGAGGTCTATACCCAATATAGTTCATAAGCTTTATTTCAAATGCACGAACAATCGTATTAATTTCGATATCCTCTTTTTTTAATAGATATAAGGTTTTCCCAAAAAGATTAAAAAGTCGATTGTTAGTCTGGCCCTCTGTTGTTACAGCATCTACTAATTCTACTAAATAGGCTGCGTAAGATAACTTTTTTAGATCTTCTCTTAAGGGATAGAATATCTCCTTTGGGTCACATTGGCTTACCGTATATAAGCTCTTACCTTTGTATATTACAAGTTCACTGTAGCAAAAAGGCTGGATACCTGCCAATAAATTACTTTTTGGCTTTCTAGCACCTTTAGCAATAGCAGTAATCTTTCCTGCCTTCCTAGTAAAAATTGTTAGTATACTATCAGTTTCTCCATATTTTCTATTTTTTAATATAAAACCTTCAGTAGTAATTAACATTTTTATATTATTGTAATCTCCTTTATTTCTAGTAGCGATCTTTTAGAAGTATAATTATCTTTACTTTTATTATAATCATAATATTCTTTTACGTACAAATAAGCACATATATCTCCAGTTTTTTCAAATACATTCCACATTATTTCATTTAACATAAGTAAATCCCCTTTCACTTTATAGTTTATGCTTAGTTTTTGTATTTAGGGATCTACTATACATTGTAAATTTTGTTATCTTTTTATTTATCCGATAACCAAACTGAATTTTTATTTATCATATCCAAAGTTTCTTAAAGAACTTTCACTATTTCTCCAATCTTCTTTTACCTTTACCCATATTTCTAAATATACCTTCGAGCCTAAAAGCTTTTCTATATCTTCTCTTGCACTTTTACCAATTCCCTTTAACTTTCTTCCACCTTTTCCTATGATAATACCCTTATGAGATTTTCTTTCACAGTATATTGTAGCATTAATGTCGATTATATCTTTATCTTCTCTACGTTTCATTAATGTGGTTTCTACAGCTACGCCATGTGGAATTTCTTGGTCTGTATAATGCAAAATTTTCTCTCTTATTAGCTCTGATACAATTAAACGTTCTGGTTGGTCCGTTACCATATGCTCAGGAAAATATTGAGGTCCTTCCGGTAAATAGGATACTATTAGATTAATCAAATTATCCAAATTAGCTCCTTCTAATGCCGATATTCCTATGATATGCTTAAATAGCTTTGTTTCTTCATATTTATTATATAACGTATTTAAATCTTCTTGATTCATTTTGTCAATTTTATTTAATACTAAAATAATAGGTGTATCTATTCCTTCTAGCTGATCCATAATATATTGATCCCCAGGTCCAATTGAAGTCCCTTCATCTACAACGAATAAAACAGCATCCACCTCTCTTAATGTATCCTTTGCTATCTTAACCATGTATTGTCCTAATTTATGCTTTGGCTTATGAATTCCTGGAGTATCTAGAAATACAATCTGATGATCTTTCTGTGTATATACACATTGTATTCTATTCCTTGTGGTTTGTGGTTTGTCAGACATAATAGCTATCTTCTCACCAATTATTCTATTCATAAGTGTTGATTTACCTACATTGGGTCTTCCTATAATAGTTACAAATCCAGATTTAAATCCCATTATTATGTCCAGCCTCCGCTTTTTCAAGATCTTCCGGTAAAAAAGAATTAGGAAGTAAATCACTTATAGTATATATCTTAAAATCTTCTTCAGATTTTGCAATTATCATTTTGATATCTGTACCGTATTCAACTATTACCTGTCTGCATATTCCACAAGGATATGTATAATCATCTAAATCACTGACAACAGCAATAGCTTCTATATTACGATGTCCTTCGGATACAGCTTTAAAAATTGCTGTTCTTTCTGCACAATTTGTTCCTCCATAGGAAGCACATTCAATATTGCAACCAGTATATACTTCACCATCCTTAGTAAGAAGGGCTGCTCCCACATGAAATTTTGAATAAGGTACATAGGCATTCTTTTTTGCTTCTATTGCTTTTTTAACTAGTTCTTTATCTGTCATAAATATCTCCTCCATTGATCTATTCAATTATAGTCACACTATCAAAATTTTTAACAACCTGAACCCAGGTTTTACCTGGATTTAAAACAAGTTCTTCTCCTGCTTCATTAAAATATTTTGTAGTTCCTTCGTAGCTACCTTTTTTCCATGTAATATCTATTGCCCTACCTGCAGTTATGTATTTACCTTTGCCTTGGCCAACGGTATTCATATCTAGACGTAGTTTATCATCTATTACTTTAGCATTAACCTCTTGTACTATAATATTCGTTGCAGTAAGTATTTCTTTTGTTGTTTCGTCTCTATGCTCTGCTCCATTATAATACCTGTTATAAACCTGGTTTTCACTATCATAAATATAGGATGGCTCATGACCTTTAGAATATTTAATCTGTATTTCTTTAGCAGATTCTCCATTATCAATTGTCTTTAGTTGTGAGTTAAACTTGAATCCATCAAATTGAGACTCTACTCTAAAATTACTTTTTTCAGCTGCTTTCTTTAAAGCTTCATAGCTGGAATACATATTATGGGGTGCTTTTTTATGATTTTTTCTCCAGAAAACATCATTACCTCTACTCATAGCATCTATATCTGCTACTTTCTTATTTTGAATATCAGCAAAGGCTTGGTCGCTTCCACCAACATGAACAAAAAAGGCATCGAACTCTAGAGCCTTTTCTATAAAATATGGCCTTGCACTTCTTATAGCACCTATTACTTCTGGCTCATTTATTAAGAATATACCCAAATATCTAGTAATATTCCCTTCAGCTAAAAATTCATATGCAATTTCTGCATCTATTAGACCTGCTTGCGGGCGAGCTCCCGATTGGTTATCAAAAATAATAGCCAATGGTCTTCTGTTAACCTTTTCCTCTGGCGCATATACCCCACTTAAAGGAGAGATTATTCCTTCTATTTGAGGCTGCACGACCTCTTCAGTTTCTTCAATTTCTTCTCCAGCCTCTATAGGAACATTTTGTTCATTTTCCTCTATTTTTTTACTGCATCCTATCCCTGTAAATAAAAGCGAAGCAAATAGAAATAATATAATTCCTTTTTTCTTCCAGTCACTCATAGCCCCCTCATCCTTTCTGCAAATATATTTTGATAGCCCAGCTTTATTATTATATCAGTTACAATACCAAATAAGAACCCCACCCATCAAGACAATCAAAGATTGTCTGATAGGTCCCGGGAACCTTGATGTATCCACAATAAGAACAAATACTGTTTAACTAAATATCTGAAAAAAAATAATTGTAATTAACATACCTAAAATTCCACCCACTATGATCTCAAAAAAATTATGTATTTTTGTCTCCAATCTACTTTGGGAAACTAACAGTGCCATAAGTGCGGATAATGTGGCAACAAACACGTTTTCAGAAATAAAAGTAATTGCAGTTGCTAATGAAAAAGCAACTGCTGCATGACCGCTAGGCATGCCTCCTTGAAGAGGCGTTCCTCTACCAAAATATGCCTTTACAGCAATGACTGTAAAAATAACAACGATTAAAGCAATAAATGTAATGTGTAGAGGTGATTGCTTTACGTAATGAAGTACCTGTATTGTAAATGGGTTAATTCTATTGAAAAAAAGTAAGTAGGCAACAATTATAGAATTTATGGCAGCAATTAACACTGCTCCTGCTGCCACATTTTTAGCAATTTTAGCAAATATATGGTATTTATCCGTAATTAAATCTATGGTAGATTCAATTGAAGTGTTAATCATTTCCGCTACGATTACCATAGAAATTGTAAGAAATAGTATAAGAATTTCTATCCTTGTCAGATCAAAAAACAAGCTAGATATTAATACAATTATAGCCACTAAAAAATGAATTTTCATGTTCCTTTGGGTTTTCAATGCATAAATAATTCCTTCAAATGCATAATTTAAACTATCTATTAGTCTTCTAACCTTCATATCCTAATTACCCCATTATTCTCGAATTAAATTTACAGAAGTCAGCACAGCTTCTTCTCTTTTTCGCATATCCCTTGTAGCCTCATCGTTATCGTGGTCGTATCCCATTAAATGAAACATACTATGGACTACTAAGAAACCCATTTCCCTTTGAAAAGAATGGTTATACTCTCTAGCCTGCTCTTCTACCTTTTCTACGGATATTACGATGTCTCCTAGAAGTTTTTCTTCTAAACCTATATTTTGATCCTCTTCTACCAAAGGAAAGGATAGAACATCTGTGGCATAATCCTTCCCTCTATATATCCTATTCAATTCTTTAATTTCAGTATTATCTACTAAAGAAAGACTGACCTCATAATCAATATCCCAGTTTTCGTAGACTAAACAAGCTTTAATTGCCTTTTCTAATAGTTGGATTAATTCATCATTAATCTCATATTTATTTTGCCTATTATCAATTAGTAGCTCCATGAGATTTTCCTCCATCTTCTTTCTTAATATCCATATCCGGATACTCTATTCTTTCGTGAAAAATACTTAATATTCCCTTTAAAAAGACTTCTTTAATTTGAGTTAATTCTTTAAAGGTAATGTTGCATTCATCTAGTTGACCATCTTTTAGCTTACCTTGAATTATTTTTTCTATTAATTCCTCTACAGACTCTTTACTTGGGGAAGATAGACTTCTAACAGCTGCTTCTACAGAGTCTGCCATCATTACAATGGCCGTTTCTCTACTTTGAGGCTTAGGCCCATCATATCTAAAATCCTTTTCTTCTATATTCTCTCCATTTTCACCGGTTTTAGCTTTATGATAGAAATATGCTACTAAAGTGTCCCCATGGTGCTGAGCAATGAAATCTCTTATTTCAGAAGGTAATTTATGCTTTTTAGCAAGCTCAATACCATCCCTAACATGGTCTGTAATTATATTTGCACTTAATGTAGGATTCAACTTATCATGTGGATTGTCCGGCGTTAATTGATTCTCTTTAAAGAAATATGGTCTTTTTGTCTTTCCTATATCATGATAGAAAGCTCCTGCTCTAACAAGCAAAGAATTTGCTCCTATTGCATCTGCAGCAGATTCACTTAAATTACCAACTATAATGCTATGTTGATATGTTCCTGGAGCCTCTATTAAAAGCTTTTTTAATAGAGGTTGATTTGGATTGGATAGCTCTAATAGCTTTAGTGGAGTTACAACACTGAATACAGATTCCCATAGTGGCAATGTACCTACTGCCAATACGGAGGAGAACATTCCATTTAACAACCCATATAAACCAAATGTAAGAGTTTGCATGATCTCACTACTGTTTATAAATCCAATTCCAACAATTGTTCCCATATTAATTATACTTACAGCAATTCCAGATATAAAAATATTAGATCTCTGTTGTGTATTTATTACGC
This sequence comes from Bacillota bacterium, assembly GCA_023387935.1. Classification (GTDB taxonomy): domain Bacteria; phylum Bacillota; class Clostridia; order Peptostreptococcales; family Natronincolaceae; genus Alkaliphilus_B. The sequence continues at coordinate 19,633 of JAEWHG010000070.1, read as the reverse complement.
TATATGCCCCTGCTGTACCACCTATTAGCGCCATAGCCATAAAGGTAATGTTATTACCTGTAATAATACTTATTACTACTGTTAAGCTTAGATTAATAAGTAATGCTAATCTGGAGTCTACTAAAATAGATACCAGCATTGCAGAAGCGGCTACAGGAATTAAATAGATTGAAATTCCTTCTATTACTTTTGAAAGTATCAGTGTAGACATAAAAATAATATAAATCATTAAAAGTCTTCCTAGCTGATCTAATAAACTCTTATTAAAAACCATAATATATCCAACAATCAATAATTCGATTACTAAAACGATTGCAGCAATTCCTATATACAAAATAACATCTATCTTATTTTCTTCTGTTAGAATACCTAATTCTCCCAATAATTCTAGTCTGTCAGAAGTAATGGTTTCCCCTTCTCTAATAATACTATCTCCTTTTTTAATAATTACCTTATCTACATTCTCTCTTGCTAATTCTATTTTTTCATTTGTAGCATCGTCATCCAAAAACTTATTGGGTCTAATAGCAGCATTGATTACAGAAATGGCCAAATTCTTTAGTTCATCATCAAATTCAGTTAAATTAGTAATGTATTCTTTAATACTACTCTTATGTTTTTGAAGATCTTCAACATTAATGCCTAAATTCATATTCTGTGCTACTATTTCATTAATGTAACTTTCAAGATATTTCAAATCTTCTATTGGAGCAGATATTGCAGTTTCAACATTAGCAAGTCCTATATTAAGGTCATTTACAGAATTTAACTGATCAATCTTTTCTGTCTCCGTCAATTCCTCGTTAGCGTGAAGACTGTATACTAAGGAAAAAAACTTTTCAATATCCTTATTTACCTCTACACGAACACCTGGATTTAATTTGTAAATTGGCTCTACTTGATCTACTGCCTTTTCTCTTAGAATCTCAGTGTTATACTTATCCTCAATATCCTTAGAAGCATTTATATTAACAGGTGCCTGTTGTCCAACCACTAAGTCAAATTTCTCTGGCTTTAGGCTTGTAACCAGTATTGAAAATAAGCTTGCAAAAAATAATAACGCTAAAAGAAACCTTCTAATTGACTTTCTTTGTAAAAAGCTTTCTGAAGAATTATTCATATCTACCCCCCTCACTTGCTACCTATGAAAAATAATACTATTTTTCATTTTTTTCTCTAGTCTGCGTTTTAATATCATAATCGTCATAAGCCTGAACTATTTTTTGAACAAGCTGATGTCTTACAACATCTTTTCCTGTCAAATAAGAAAACCCTATTTCTTCAACATTTTTTAGAACCTCCTGAGCATGTTTTAAACCAGAAGATTTCCCCTTTGGAAGATCTATTTGAGTGATATCACCTGTTACTATAGCCTTAGATCCGAAACCAAAGCGTGTTAAAAACATTTTCATTTGCTCTTTAGTTGTATTTTGTGCCTCATCTAAAATTATAAAGGAGTTGTCCAATGTTCTTCCTCTCATATATGCTAATGGCGCAACTTCTATCATTCCTCTTTCCATATATTTCTGGAACTTTTCAGAGCCAAGAATATCAAAAAGAGCATCATATAAAGGCCTTAAATAGGGATCCACCTTGTCCTTTAAGTCCCCAGGCAGAAAGCCGAGACTTTCCCCAGCCTCAACTGCAGGTCTTGTTAAAATTATTCTATTGACTTCTTCATTCCTAAATGCTTTTACTGCCATAGTCACTGCTAAATACGTTTTTCCCGTACCGGCTGGACCTATTCCAAAAGTAAGATCCTTGGACTCTATTTGTTCAATATACTTTTTTTGTCCTATTGTTTTAGGTTTTATAGGTTTCCCTCTATCCGTAACAAATATTATATCGCCAGCTATATCTTGCATTTTTTCCTTTTTTCCATCTAATAGTAAACCTATAGCATAAGATATATTTTGCACTGTAAGTTGTTCATTACGATTTACTAATTCCATTAACTGTTCTATTAGTTTTTCTCCTAATAAAATATTTTTTTCTTCTCCAATAATTAAGATATGGCTATCTCTCTGTACAATGTCTACTTTTAGATGCTGCTGTATAAGATTTATATTTTTATCAAAATTACCGAATAATTCTTTTATAAACTCTTGTTCTTTAATTTCTATCTTTTTTTGTAATTTATTTTCCAACAATTAGTCCTCTCCAATCTGTAGTCTCTTTTGCTCAGCAATATCTTCTAAGACCTCTATAATAACTTTACCATATAAAACATCATCTTGGGTAGTAAAGTTAATTTTTGTATTTAAAATTTCAGCATCTAATGGTATTTCCTGTAGAAGCTTATTTACAGCCTCCATATGTACTTCCTTTTCTGCTTCAGCTTCATTTATAATTTCTTCAATCTCAATTGCTTCATGATATTCTTCTATTATTATTTCCACAGGAAATCCAATATTCCTCCACCGGAAGGGTTTTTTTGATTTTTTTTCAACGATATAGGTGCTATAGGGTATATCCGTATTATTAAAAGAAAGTTCCAAGCTACCTATATTAAATATCCTCTTTATAAATATTTGCCCTGTTTTCTCTTTTTTAATCTCAATTAGTTTTTTACTTTCTGTAGTTTCGTAATATGTTTTTGCATATACCTCACCATATGAATGAACCAACTTAGGTCCTTCCATATATTCTCTATTTATAATACCACTAATTAAAACATCTCCTTTTTTAACAATATCTCCTTCTTTAACAACAGTATCCCCATTCCTCGCTATAACCTTTTCTATTACTCCATTTTTTGATGCTACAACATTACATGGTGTATATTTATCTACCTTTTCCGGTGCTAGTCTCTTTTCTGCTACCTCAACCTTGACATTGATTCCTTTTATTTCAATTCCTATCCAAGCAAGTTCCTGAATATCTAAGAGCATTTGTGTTTCAATCTCTTTCAAATTAATAAAGTATTTATTTTTACCCGGACTTAATCCTAGCTGGTTTAAACTAGATATTATTTGCTCTTTTTCTATTTTCTCATTCCCTAATATTTCTATAGAAAAAATAAATGTAGAAGAAAAAATTAGGATCATTAAACAAAAAAATGCTCCTCCTAAAAGCATTTTCCTCCTTCTTAACTTATGTATCCAAAAAGGATAACCATTTTTCCTATTGATCGATACTCTGCAGCCTGCTTTTTTTACAATTTTTCTTAATTCTTTAAACCCACTAATCCCTATTTTTCCTTCTAAGGTAGTGTGATTAATTCTTTTAATATCCCATAGGTAAATTCCTTTAGCTATACACATATTTATAAATCGCTCAAGTGCTAGCCCCTCTACCTTTATATTTACGTAGCCCCTCATATAATTCCATATTCTTAACACTAACAATGTATCCACCCCTCAATCAATGAATTCTATATGATTGATCTCCCCTATAATAACAATTTCTTCTGTAATAATATTTTTTAGCACAAGGTTTTTCCCTATAATTCTAAGTACGCCATTCTTTGTATTAATTCTTATTCTATTATTTGTATATTCTAATATTCCCTTATGATTTTCTATATATATTTGGAGATTGCCTACCATTATAATTTTAGGCAAATCAAGTATAATATCTTTTGGTAATTCTAAAATCTCCGCTAAAGTTTTTTTAATTTCTTGATTTTTTTTCATTCGGCACACCTCCATATATTCAAATTTTATGCTTTCATCTATTTCCTTAGACCTCTTTTATTGCAAAATAAAATTTGTTCGTTAACTCTCACAAACTTTATGTCGCACTCAATTCTAAGCTTTACTTAGAATTTCAAGTGCTCAAAATAAAATTTGTTCGTTATCACTCACAAACTTTATCCGCTAGCTAGGAGTTCTAAGCTTTGCTTAGAATTTTAAATCCTCAAAAAAAAGATAGGACTAGGTCCTATCTTCTTAAGCTCTTTGGTTTTTGTAAAATTTCAGACATTATAACACCTTGAACAATCGATTTTCTATTAAATCCAATCGGTGTTTCATTCTTTCCTATTTCTCCATGGTATACAGTATCTTTATTTAATTTATGATCATCCATTGGATTGTCATGCCAATCTTTTTTCTCCTCACGCTCTACTTCGATATTATCTTTAGTAACTACATCTTGATCAGGGTCATAATAAGATTGTTTCACCTTAGTTTCATTCAAGTTTTTATCTAATTCTAATTTTAATTCACTAAACAAGTCTTCTAAGCTACCAGAGAAGGTTCTCTTTCGTCCGTTACCTTTTTCAGACATACTTGTAACAGATTCTCCCGATGTAGTGGGTGCCTTAGGCCGCATTGTAGTATTTGCTTTTTTTCTTCTTTTTGTTGTATTATCCTTCTTATTAAACAAAGAGCTAATTACAGCAATAACTATAAAGCCTAGTAACGAGGTAAAATCCATATGATCACTTCCTTGTCGAAAACCAATTTTCTATTTCATTAAATCTTTTCCGTCTACACTATCTTCATCCTTGCTAATTTTAGAAATAGATTCTCTCATGCTAGTATCAGCTACTACATTTTGTAGATTATAATAATCCATTACTCCCATTTTGCCTTCTCTTAAAGCGGCTGCCATTGCTCTTGGAACTTCAGCCTCTGCTTCAACAACCTTAGCCTTCATTTCCACTACAGCTGCCTTCATTTCCTGCTCACGGGCTACAGCCATCGCTCTTCTTTCTTCCGCTTTAGCTTGAGCAATACGCTTATCTGCATCTGCTTGATCAGTTTGTAATTGTGCACCAATATTTCTTCCAACATCTATATCTGCGATGTCAATAGATAGAATTTCAAATGCAGTTCCTGCATCTAATCCTTTATTTAAAACTGTTCTAGAAATCGAATCAGGATTTTCCAATACATCTTTGTGTGATGCCGAAGAACCTACAGTTGTAACAATACCTTCACCAACCCTAGCGATAATTGTTTCTTCTCCAGCCCCTCCAACGAGTCTTGCAATATTTGCTCTTACTGTTACTCTAGCCTTAACCATTACTTCGATACCATCCTTAGCAACTGCTGCTATTTTAGGAGTTTCAATAACCTTTGGATTAACACTTACTTGAACAGCCTCTAAAACATTTCTACCTGCTAAGTCAATGGCTGCAGCTCTTTCAAATTCAAGTCCCAGTTCTGCTCTTTGTGCTGCTATTAATGCATCTACAAGACTATTTACATCTCCACCAGCTAAATAATGTGCTTCAAGATTATCTATATCTAGATCTAATCCTGCTTTAGTAGCCTTTATCAAAGGATTAACAATACGATTTGGTTGAACTCTTCTAAATCGCATTCCTATTAAAGTAAAAATACCAACTTTTACTCCAGAGAAAAATGCTGTAATCCATAAGCCTACTGGTATAAAACTTAAAATAATTGAAAATACAATAAATACAACTGCAATAGCAACAATTAAAAATACTACTTGTGGCATAAAATCCCTCCTAATTAATTTTGTGAACTACTACCCTTCTACCTTCTATTCTACTGATTTTTACTAATTCCTCTTTTTCTATAAATTGCCCTTCGGAAACCACATCTAACAGCTCTCCATTTATGGATATTATACCTGCAGGTCTAAGGGCAGTAGTTACAATACCTGTTTGCCCTAGATATTTGCTATAATCCACAGATGAAGTATACCCTTTATCTAACTTTGTACTTAACACGATTCTGCTAAAATGTTTATTTTTAGGTGCGTACTTTAAAATAAGTATCAGCACAACTATAGTTAAAATTAATGAAACGAAAAGAGATACTATTGCAGTAGTAATACTACTGGATGCTAAGAATATACTTATGGCTATACATATGATTCCACCTGCACCTGCAATACCAAAACCTGGCATAAATGCTTCTATACTTAATAAAATAATACCTAAGATGAATATCAAGGCAGTTATTAATCCAGCATTACCAGCTAAAATATTTCCTCCAAAGTAAACCGCAAAAGATATCAAACCTACAGTCCCCCCTATTCCAAAGCCTGGCATAAATATTTCAACTAAAAGACCAATAAAGCCAACTGCCAATAGCAAAGGTGCAATATATGTATTACTAGCTAATTGGGCTAATCGAATACTATTAGAAGTTTCTGCCATAACTATATTGCCATGCTGCAAAGATAAAGAGTTTAAAATTTCATTATAGTCCTTAGAAACTAAATCTGTAAAACCTAGAGCCTTGGCATCTAACGTAGTTAGATTTAATAGCCTTCCTCTTTCACTAACTCCAGGTATAGCTACAGATCGATCTGCCATGGCACTTACTATTTCTTCGTTCCTTCCTTTTATTTGAGCCGTACTCCTAAGTATACCTACCCAAGTAGAAAGAACTTTCTCAGTATTAGGAACGGTTTCTGCAGAGCCTATAGTACTACCTGGTGCCATAGCTATAGTATCAGAGGATATTGTTAACAATACGCCTGCTGACTCTGCCTTTGTATTAACGAAGGATATGGTTGGAATGCCAGTATTTAAAATCAGTTGACTTATTTTTTCAGCAGAATCGATTCTTCCACCATAGGTATCAATTTCAAATATTACTGCAGCAGCTTTAGGATCCTTTTCTGCAATTGATAAATTATGTTCTACGTAATAATACACGGCAGGATTTATTTCACCTTTAATCGGTATTACATATACAGTCCCTCCATTCACATCTGCGCTCGCTATTATAGATAATAAAAGAGTAGCTATCAATACTCCTATAGAAAAAACTTTTTTCTTCGTCATTTTCCCCCTCCTCTCTTATTATATATATTCCCTTTTAGTATATCTTAAACTATTACTTAAAACAAAATAATTATTTAACTAATTTCTATACGAAAACACAAATAAACCCGGATATAATCCGGGTTAGTTTCTTTTGGGCACTTGAAATTTAAAATAAAATTTTAAATTGAGTGCAATATAAAATTTGTGAGTCTGAGCGAACAAATTTTATTTTACTATTGTAAAATTTTTCGTACTGTTTGATTAACTATTTTTCCATCGGCTCTACCTTTTAACTTAGGCATTGCCGCAGCCATTATTTTTCCCATATCTTTCATAGAAGCAGCACCAATTTCTGCAATAACTTCTCTTAGTATTGTTTCAATTTCCTCCACTGACAATTGTTCAGGTAAGTATTCCATAAGTACATTGACTTCTTGCTTAGCTTGATCAATTAAGTCTTCACGACCACCTTTTTCAAACTCTTCAATAGAATCTCTGCGTTGCTTAGCTTGCTTTGCGATTATTTCAATAACATCATCATCTGCAAGCTCAACCCTTTTATCTACTTCTATCTGTTTTATGTCAGCACGAATCATTGTAATAACATTTTTACGAAGTTGGTCTTTATTTTTCATGGCTTCTTTTAGTTCGTCAGCTAATCTCTGTTTGAGGGACATTTCTTTTTCACCTCTGCTTTAATAAACCCTAATAAAATTATTAGAATTTACTTTTATTTCTTTTAGCGGCTTCTGCCTTTTTCTTACGCTTTACACTAGGTTTCTCATAGTGCTCTCTTTTTCTAACTTCTGATAAAATACCAGACTTAGCGCACTGTCTTTTAAATCTACGAAGAGCATTATCTAGTGATTCATTATCTTTTACTTTTATCTCTGACATATTACTTTCCCTCCCTCCGCTAGCAAGCGCTGTGCTTTATCTATAGCAACATAATGGCTATATTGCAAGTGGGATTTAACAATACTTAGTTATTATACATTAAAATTTCCACTAATGCAATAGCAATTTTTAACCTGGAGGCCACTGAAGCTGTCTGCCGCCTAAAAGATGAAAATGTAAATGATTTACAGTTTGACCACCATTGCTACCACAGTTGTTTACAATTCTAAATCCCTCTTGTTCTAAATTAAATTCTCTAGCCAAATGTCCTATAGCTGCGAAGATTTGAGGCATAATGACTATACCATCCTCTTCGGTAATATCCATTGTTGTTGGAATATGTTTTTTAGGTACAATAAGCAGGTGTGTAGGTGCTTCAGGACTAATATCATTAAAAGCTATAACATGTTCATTTTCATAAACTAGAGTAGATGGAATCTCACCCTGAACGATTTTACAAAAAATACAATCTGACATAAATACACCTCCTTACTGTTATTCTATATCCCTATATTTATTCAACATAAAATTAGAAATTCCTCTTTTAAAAATTATTTCTTTTCACCTAAAATATACTCTTCTTTCATTTCCTTAAGAGTAACTATAGCTACTTCCCCTTCATTTACCTCAGTATTTAGAGTTAATACCTTTAGGTAGTTGTCCGTATATCCTTCTACATAGTCCTTATTTTCTTTAGAAATACTTTCAAATAAAACTTCTTTTTCTCTTCCAATAAACTTCCTTCGATAATCGAGCTTCATATTTTCACCAAGTTCAATTAACTTTTCACTACGGTAGTGCTTTACTAAACCATCTACCTGGTCCTTATATTTTGCCGCAGGAGTACCAGTTCTAGGTGAATACTTGAATACATGAATTTCACTAAATCCTACTTTTTGTAGGAAGTCATACGTTGTGTTAAACTCTTCTTCCGTTTCTCCTGGGAACCCAACAATAATATCTGTAGTTAAGGCCACTTCTGGATATACGTTTCTAATTCTGCACACAATTTCCATATATTCCTCTGCTGTATACTTTCTATTCATCCTTTTTAAGGTTTCAGTCGATCCACTTTGAAGAGAAAGATGAAAATGCTGACATATTTTTTCAAGCTGAGATAGTTCACCTAAAAATTCATGAGTAAAAAGAGTAGGCTCTAAGGAGCTTAATCTTATTCTTTTCAAGCCCTCTATCTTATTAACCTCTTTTAATATATCTATAAGGGATATATCTTCGGCTAAATCTTTTCCATAAGATGCAACATGTATACCAGTTAATACTACTTCTTTAAAACCTTTTTCAACTAAAGCTTTTATTTCTTCTACTATTTCTAATTTTCCACGACTTCTAATAGGTCCTCTCGCATATGGAATAATACAGTAGGTACAGTATCTATTACAACCTTCCTGTATTTTCAAAAATGCTCTCGTTTTATCTTTTACATCTAAAATAGACATTTCTTCAAATTGTTTTACTTTCATAATATCGTCTACCAAACTAATCTTATCATTCGTTTTGCATTCTTTTACAGCATCCACTATTTTATTTCTCTCATTAGTTCCAATAACAATATTGACACCTTCAATAGAGAGAACTTCTTTTGGAGCTGTCTGTGCATAACACCCTACAACAGCTATAATCGCATCTGGGTTATTTCGTTTTGCTCTTCGTATAAATTGTCTAGATTTTTTATCTCCAACATTCGTTACAGTACAGGTGTTAATTACATAAACATCTGCATTCTCCTCGTCAGATACAACAGCATATCCTTCTTTTTCAAAAAGCTCACCCATTGCTTGCGTCTCATATTGATTAACCTTACAACCTAACGTATGAAAAGCTACTTTCTTCACTTATGCTCCTCCTAAATCTCCTAACTCGTACATGACAAGACTCAATATTGTAAATCCTGCCGTTTCTGTCCTAAGTATTCTAGGACCTAATGTTATAGGATGTATTTTACTCTCTACTGCCTTTAATACTTCAGTTTCATCAAATCCACCCTCTGGACCAATCCAAATTCCAACATTTTTTATTGACGATTTTTCATCATAAGTTAAAGATTCAATTATACCTTTAAAACCTACATCCTCTTCATTTTCATAGGGCATTATATTTAATTGATTTCCCTTGCTGTGCTCTACTGCCGCTTTAAAGGTTATTGGCATATGAATCGTAGGGACTATCCCTCTTTTACTTTGCTTTGCCGCTTCTAAAGCAATTTTCTGCCAACGTTCTACCTTTTTGGATTTGTCTTTATCATTATCAAACTGAACAATAGTTCTTTCCATTTCTACGGGTATTATATCTGTTATACCTAATTCCGTAGTTTTTTGTATAATTAAATCCATCTTAGCTCCCTTTGGAATTCCTTGGTAAAGAATTACTTCAATAGGAGCTTCTTGAGTTGACCTTTTTTCTTCTAGAATCGAAAGTAATACATCATTTTTATTAATTGACTCTATTTCACAAATATATTCGCCACCTATGCCATCACATATTTCTACTATATCTTCAGGTTTAAGTCTTAGTACTTTGGAAATATGTTTAACATCTTCATCTTCAATAATGATCTGTTTTTCATATAAATCGATTCGATTTCTAGCAACAAAAAAACGGTGCATATTATTCTCCCTTTACTTTAGAAACAATTGCTACCCACTCACCCATTGTTTCTACTTCTATTACTTCTAATCCATTCTCAACTAGACTTTCTTTTACAGAATCCATTTTATCTAAAATAATACCAGATGATATGAAAAGTCCATCTTTATTTAAGAATTTCTTTATATCCTTGCTTAATATTATAATAACCTCAGCTATAATATTTGCTACAACTATATCCGCCTTTTCTGTAACAACATCCATTAAATTTCCATGTTTTATTTCAACTATATTTTCAACCTTATTTTCTAGAGCATTTTCATTGGCAACATTGACTGCAACCTCATCAAAATCTACACCTATAACTTTTTTAGCTCCTAGTTTGGCTGCTACAACTGACAATATACCACTACCTGTACCAATATCAAATACAGTAGAATCTTTAGTAATTCTTTTCTCTAATTGCTCTACGCACATAGCTGTAGTTTCATGAGTCCCTGTACCAAAGGCCATTCCAGGGTCCATTTCGATAATGATTTCCTCTTCTTGAGGTTCATATTCTTCCCAAGTTGGCTTAATAACCATTCTATTTCCAATTTTAGTAGGCTTGTAATATTTTTTCCAAGAAGTGCTCCAATCCTCATCATTTACCTCAAGGGTACTTACTTCTCCCGAACCAATATCCAATCCAAATTCAGGTAAACCTGCGATAGAATCCTTAATTAAGTCTACCTTTTCTATAAGATCAGAAGACTCCGGAAGATACCCCTTTACAAGAGCACCCTGCTCTAAATCTATCAATGATTCATCAACAAAATCCCAAGTCTTTTCATCATTATTTACAAAAATAATATCATTAGGATCTTCAATTACAACTCCAGATACGCCTGCATCGTAAAGAACATTAGCAACAGCCTCTACCGCCTCTGTAGTGGTTCTTATTGATACTTCAATCCATTTCATTAAATCACATCTCCTAAACAATATACGATTTTTTTATTATTATACCCTATAGACCTTAAAAATAGCAATATTATGTATTCAATAGTTAAAATCACTCTAATAATTTAGAGTGATTTTAACTATACGCCAAAAACATCTTTTACTTTATCGAAAAAAGACTTTCTTTGCTGATGCATATCTTCTCCACTTTCAGCTGCAAAATTCTTCAATATTTCTTTTTGCTTTTCTGAAAGCTTTGTAGGCACTTCAACGGTAACTCTTACGTACTGATCGCCTTTACCATATCCTTTAGGATGTACGATACCCTTTGACTTTAATCTAAATACTGTACCACTTTGTGTACCCTCAGCTATTTTATATTTTACTTTACCCTCCAAGGTAGGAACCTCTACCTCATCACCAAGAGTTGCTTGAACAAAGGTAATGGGCATTTCGCAAATTACATCGTATCCATCCCTTTTGAAAAGTTTATGGGGTTTAACATTTATGGCTACATAAAAATCTCCTGGTGGCCCACCTTTAATTCCAGGCTGTCCTTCCCCACGTATGGAGATTACAGATCCTGTATCTACACCAGCTGGAATTTTTACTTTTATTTTCTTTAGTTTTCTAACCTTACCTTTACCATTACATGTGCTGCAAGGTGTCTCTACAATTTTACCTTCGCCATTACATTGATCACACGGACTTACATTTACCATTTGTCCTAGGGCAGTTCGTCTAAGAACCTTCACTTCACCTGTTCCATTACATTTCGTACATGTTTTAGTTGATGTACCAGGCTTTGCGCCAGTGCCATCACATGTATTACAATTATCATTTCTATAAAACTCAACTTCTTTTTCTACTCCGAAAGCAGCTTCCTCAAAGGTAATTGTTTCTTCATATTGAAGGTCTGCTCCCTTTTGAGGACCACTTCTTCTTCTAGATGATGAGAAACCACCACCGCCGAACATATCAAATATATCACCAAATATATCTTCAAATCCGCCGCCGCCACTGAAACCTCCAAAACCATCAAAGCCACCAGCACCATTACCATTCATTCCGGCATGGCCAAACTGATCATATCTTTTTCTTTTGTCCGGTGAGCTCAATACCTCATAAGCCTCATTTACTTCTTTAAATTTTTCTTCTGCTTCTTTATTATCAGGATTCCTATCCGGATGATATTTCATAGCCATCTTACGATATGCTTTTTTTATATCTTGTTCATTGGCATCTTTATTTACACCTAATACTTCATAATAATCTCGCTTGCTCACTACACCACCACCTTGCAAAATACAAATATATTTTTAGTTTTACTGATTTTGAGGACACCCTAGGGTGTCCTCAACAATTTAGCCATTACTTATCTTCGTCTTCTACAACTTCGTACTCTGCATCAACTACATTATCCTTGTTCGTAGCTCCCTCGCTATGCTCATGTCCTTGAACATCATCTTGCTGTGCTTGAGCTTGTTGATACATTGCCTGAGAAATTGCTTGGAAAGCATTAGTTAAATCTTCTATTGATTTTTTCATATCATCTAGATTATCACTTTCTAGCGCTTTTTTCAACTTTTCTATTTCAGCTTTTACCTTTGACTCATCTTCTGGATTTACTTTTCCTTCAAGATCTTTTAGAGTTTTTTCTGTTTGATATACTAATGAATCTGCTTGGTTTCTAACTTCAACCTTTTCTTTACGTATTTTATCTTCTTCTGCAAACTGCTCTGCTTCTTTAATTTTTCTTTCGATTTCTGCATCATTTAAATTAGTTGAAGCAGTAATCGTAATTTTTTGCTCTTTTCCTGTTCCAAGATCCTTAGCAGATACATTTACAATACCGTTAGCGTCAATATCAAATGTAACTTCGATTTGTGGAATTCCTCTTTGTGCTGGTGGTATTCCTCCTAATTCGAATCTTCCAAGTGTAATATTATCCCCTGCCATTTGTCTTTCACCTTGAAGCACATGGATATCAACAGCCGGTTGATTATCAGCAGCAGTAGAGAATACTTGGCTCTTTCTTGTAGGAATTGTTGTATTTCTTTCTATTAGCTTAGTAAATACGCCTCCTAATGTTTCGATACCTAATGATAGTGGCGTTACATCTAGTAATAGTACGTCCTTTACTTCTCCAGTAAGTACTCCCGCTTGAATTGCTGCACCTAAAGCAACACACTCATCTGGGTTAATTCCTTTGTGCGGTTCCTTACCTGTTACATTTTTTACAGCTTGTTGTACAGCAGGTATTCTAGTTGAACCACCAACTAAAATCACTTTATTTATTTCATTAGCAGATAATCCTGCATCGCTCATAGCCTTTCTAACTGGTCCTATGGTTTTTTCAACTAAATGAGCAGTAATTTCATCAAATTTAGCTCTAGTTAAATCCATATTTAAATGCTTTGGTCCTGTACTAGTTGCAGTAATAAATGGTAGATTTATATTTGTAGTCATAGTGCTTGAAAGCTCTTTTTTAGCTTTCTCTGCAGCCTCTTTTAATCTTTGAAGAGACATATTGTCTTGTCTTAAATCTACGCCCTCTTGCTTTTTAAATTCTTCAGCAATATAGTCCATTACTACTTTATCAAAATCATCTCCACCTAAATGGTTATCTCCACTTGTTGATAATACTTCGAATACGCCATCGCCAAGCTCTAATACAGATACGTCAAAGGTTCCACCACCTAAGTCATATACTAATATTTTTTGGTGCTCCTCTGTTTTGTCTAATCCGTATGCTAATGATGCCGCTGTTGGCTCATTTATAATTCTTTGAACATTAAGTCCTGCAATTTTACCTGCATCCTTTGTAGCCTGTCTTTGAGCATCTGAAAAATAAGCTGGAACTGTAATAACTGCATCTGTTACAGCTTCTCCTAAGTAAGCTTCTGCATCTGCTTTTAATTTTTGAAGAATCATTGCGGAAATATCTTGAGGTGTATATTGTTTACCATCAATATTTACCTTATAATCATATCCCATTTGTGTTTTTATTGACATAATTGTCTTATCAGGATTCACTACTGCTTGTCTTTTTGCAGGCTCTCCTACAATTCTTTCTCCATCTTTACCAAATGCTACAACAGAAGGAGTTGTTCTATTTCCCTCAGTATTTGCAATAACTACTGGCTCTCCACCTTCTAATACAGCAACACATGAATTTGTAGTTCCTAAATCAATTCCAATTACTTTACCCATTTGGACTTCCTCCTTATATATGAATGTTTTATATGTTTTATTTTGAGCACTTGAAATTTAAAACAAGGTTTTAAATTGAGTGCGACATAAAGTTTATGAGTGCAAGCGAATAAACTTTATTTTGAAACCTTAACCATAGCTGGTCTTAGTACTCTATCATTTATTTTATAACCCTTTTGAAGCACACCTATAACTTGGTTAGATTGTTCGTCTGATTCTTCCTGCATTACTGCATAGTGAAGGTTCATATCGAAAGGTTTACCTGCACACTCAATTTCTTCTACACCATGCTTAGATAGCGTATCTATTAATTGTTTGTATACTAGATTAACACCTTCTAATAAAGCATTATCTGCTTCATCGCTAACTTGAGATTGTAATGCTCTTTCTAAATTGTCTATTATATTTAGCAAGTCAACAGCAATCTTTTCGTTTGCATAAAGATATATTTCTCCCTTTTCCTTCTCTACACGTTTTTTATAATTTGTAAAATCTGCTTGTAACCTCTGAAATTGAGAAAATATATCTTCGTATTGAGCTGTTTTTTCTGCTAGTTTTTCTTCTATATTATTATAGTTTTCCTTTTCATCCTCAATTTCATTCAGAGTAGCATCTAGGTTATTACTTGCAGTTTCGCAATCCTCTTGAATTTCAACTTCTTCTTGTCTAGTATCCTTCAAAACATTCCACCTACCTTATATTCATTTTATGTACAGTACATAGCTAACATGGATTAAAAGAATAGATAGAAGTGCAAAATGCATAGCATTTTACACTCATATCCTACTTATTATACCTACTTGTTAGTAAATCATTAATAAACTGGCTAACTTCTGCCATTACGCTTACTACCGTGGAATAGTCCATTCTTGTAGGCCCAATAACACTAAGCCATCCTAAAGTTGTATTATCTACTTTATACGTTGCAGTTACTAAACTACAATCTCTTGCTTCTTCGTATAAGTTTTCACTACCAATAGAAACACTAAGTCCTTCATTGTTAGAGGAGGTAATTAAACTGCTTAAAAGCTCCTTCTCCTCTAATAACCCCAAGAAAGATTTTGCCTTCAAAATATCATTATACTCTGGAAAGTTAAATATATTCATGGCTCCATTAAAAAACATATCTATATCATTAACTTCGTCTAAGGACTTAAATATTTCAGGAATTATTTTATCTATTATACTACTAAAGTTTATAATTTCTTCATTTAATATATGAAATAGACATGATTCAATATTTTTTATAGCCAAGCCATGAAGCTTATCATTTAAGAAATTAGAAATAGTTTGAAAACCATCTTCGCTAACTTTGTCATTTACTCTAATAATAGGTTTTTTTACTATTCCACTATCTGTAACGATTACAGCCAGCATATTTCCAGAATCAATAGGAACTAATTGAATATGTTTTAATTTACTTTCCTTAACTTGAGGTGCTAAAGCAACAGTTGTATAATTCGTAAGTTGGGATAGTAATTTCGAGCTATACTGTAGTATTTGTTCGATCTCAACAACCTTATTCAAAATTTCTAATTCTAAATAATTATTGTCAGCTTTACCCATCTTCTTTAAAGGCATAAATTGATCAACATACAATCTGTATCCTTTATCCGATGGGATACGTCCTGCTGAAGTATGAGGTTGTATTATAAATCCCAATTCTTCCAAATCAGACATTTCATTTCTAATTGTTGCCGGACTTATTCCAAGATCATATTTCTTTGATAATGTTCTTGAACCAATTGGCTCTGCTGTTTCAATGTAATCTTGTATAATGGCTTGTAGTATCTTAAGCTTTCTTTCATTCAACATACAACCACCTCGGATTGTTAGCACTCTGTCTTGTTGAGTGCTAATGATTCTGTCTATAAAATATCATTTCATTTTACTTTTGTCAATAGGTTTTTAATAATACCGAAATATTTAATTCATCTGATATACATCGCTCTTTCATCCCATGTATACCCTGTCTATAATAGCATTTCTTGAAAAACAATATTAGAAAGATCGATCCCTTTTGGTGTAAGTTTAATGCACTTTTCGTCCCAATATATTAAACCCTGACCTCTAAATTTATCTAACTGAACTTTATATATTTCAAATGGTGACACATTAAAACGTCTAGTGAATTTTTCTATTGAAATTCCATCCATCATCCTTAGTCCTAAAAACATAGTTTCACTAATTTCGTCCTTAATTGAAACTTTTACTTCTTCTTCTATAGGAAGCTTATTCTTCATCAATATATTTATATATTCTTCTATATGATTTATATTATTAAATCTTTTTTTATTAAAATAGGAATGCGCCCCTGATCCTAAGCCTATATAGTTTTCATTATTCCAATAAACTATATTATGCTTACATTGGAATCCTTCTTTCGCATAATTAGATATTTCGTAATGCTTGTACCCTTTTTCTCCCAAATATTTTATTGTATGATGATACATATTCATATCTGTTTCTTCGTCAGGAAGTATAATCTTTTCATTTTCTACCCAGTTATAAAAAGGTGTATCTTCTTCAACAATTAAACTATATGCAGAAATATGAGGTATATCTAATGAAACGATTTTTTCTAAGGTTTCTTCCCAATCTTTCTCCTTCTGTCCTGGTAGAGAAAACATTAGATCCGTATTAATATTTGTGAACCCCACATTTCTAGCTTCTTCCAAGTTTTTTAAATATTCTTCAAAGCTGTGGATTCTGCCTAATGTCTTTAGTAAATTATCTTGGCATGCTTGCAATCCTATACTGAGCCTATTGATTCCACTTTCATAATATGTTTTTAACTTATATTTATTTAATGTTCCAGGATTCGCTTCTATAGAAATTTCTGCGCTTTCTTCTAAGGAATAGTATTTGCTTATTGTATCCATAATTTCACCGATTTGACTTCCTGTCAAAATAGATGGCGTACCACCACCTAAAAATATGGTGCTTATTTTATATTTTTCTAAAATTGGACTGTACAATTCTATTTCTTTTTTCAAGGCTTCTATATAATGATCAATGAGATGTTTTTTTCCGCTATAGGAGTTAAAATCACAATAATAGCATTTTTTCTCGCAAAAAGGTATGTGTATATATAACGCTATTGAATTCATATTCTTGATTCACCACCTCTTATTAATATTTATTTAAAAATATGATACTGCTTTAATTCAATATATTACGCAGTTTCGCAACTCAAATTTATTGCTCCCCTCGGTCATAAAAAGAACCAATAGTAATCCATAGGGTATACTATTAGTTCTGAATGATTAATTATCTAATTTAAGTACAGACATAAAGGCTTTTTGCGGCACTTCTACATTACCTACCTGTCTCATACGCTTTTTACCTTCTTTTTGTTTTTCAAGAAGCTTTTTCTTTCTTGATATATCTCCACCATAACATTTAGCTAATACGTCTTTTCTAAGAGCCTTAATGGTTTCACGAGATATTATTTTAGACCCAACAGCTGCTTGGAGCGGTATTGGGAATTGATGTCTAGGAATTTCGTCCTTTAGCTTTTCGCACATAGACTTTCCTCTAGAATATGCCTTGCTTTCATGTACTATGAACGATAAAGCATCTACCTGCTCACTATTTATTAAAATATCAAGTTTAACTAAATTAGATTCACGGTATCCTAGTAATTCATAATCTAAAGAACCATAGCCCTTAGTTCTTGACTTAAGTGCATCAAAGAAGTCATAAATAACTTCGTTTAATGGCATCTCATAGTGAAGATTTACTCTAGTATCGTCAATATATTTCATATCCTTCATTTCGCCACGACGATCTTGGCATAATTCCATAACTGCGCCAACATAAGTATTTGGAACCATAATAGTAGTTTTAACAATAGGCTCCTCCATAATACGTATTTCCTGTGGCGTAGGCATGTTAGCAGGGTTTTGAATCATTAGAACTTCTCCATTTGTCTTAGTAACCCTATATATAACACTAGGTGCTGTAGTAATAAGGTCTAGGTCAAATTCTCGTTCTAACCTTTCCTGAATAATCTCCATATGAAGAAGTCCAAGAAAACCACATCTAAATCCAAATCCTAATGCAACTGAGGTTTCTGGCTCAAAAACAAGGGCAGCATCATTAACTTGAAGCTTTTCAAGCGCATCCCTTACATCTTCATATTTTTCACCTTCTGCAGGGTAAATACCACAATACACCATTGGGTTAACCTTCCTATATCCTGGTAGCGGAGTTTCGGTTGGTCTTAATGCATCAGTAATTGTGTCCCCTACTCGACAATTTTTAACATCTTTAATACTTCCAGCCAAATATCCTACATCTCCAGGATATAAAGCATCCATTGGTATAGCTCCCGGGGAGAAAACACCTACTTCAATAACTTCAAATTCTTTATTTGTAGCCATCATCTTAATTTTCATACCTTTTTTAATTTGGCCTTCTACAACTCTAATGTAGGCTATAACGCCCTTATAGCTATCGTAATATGAATCAAATATTAATGCCTTTAGGGGAGCCTCTGCATCACCCTTAGGCGCTGGAACATTTTTTACAATAGATTCTAGTACATCTTCAATGTTCAAACCTTCTTTTGCAGAAATCAAAGGCGCTTCACTAGCATCTAATCCAATAATATCTTCAATTTCGGTTTTTATTTCGTCCGGTCTAGCACTTGGTAAGTCTATTTTGTTAATTACTGGTACTATTTCCAAATCCTGCTCTAACGCTAAATATACATTGGCTAAGGTTTGTGCTTCTATACCCTGTGCCGCATCAACAATTAATACAGCACCTTCGCAAGCTGCTAAACTTCTAGATACTTCATATGTAAAGTCTACATGACCTGGCGTATCTATTAGATTTAAATGGTATTCTTCTCCATCCTTTGCCTTGTACACAAGACGGATTGTTTGTAGCTTTATTGTGATTCCACGTTCCCTCTCCAAGTCCATATTATCCAGCATCTGGTTTTGCATTTCTCGTTGAGATATTAGCCCAGTATACTCGATAAGCCTATCCGCCAAGGTAGATTTGCCGTGATCTATATGGGCGATAATGGAAAAATTACGTATTTTCTTTTGTCTATCGCTTGGCATACCTTTTCCTCCTTAATTATTGCATAATCTTTTCAATTATATCATAGTATCTTTTAATTTTATAGATACTATATTTTTTATTTAAAAAAATGCCGGATGATCCGACATTTTGTTATAATACTTTTTACCATTTATTTTCAATCCACTCTCTAATATTATAAGCTATTTCTCCAAATTCTGCAAATTTATTATTGATCTGACTTCGCAA
>JAEWHG010000065.1 GCA_023387935.1 Bacillota bacterium | reverse complement strand
AAACATTCAACTAGCTTTCCTTCCCATTCACTATTCTTATAGAACTTAAAACCCAACGATGTCCAATACTTTTTAGCACTAATATTTTTTTGTAATATACCAACCCGAATATTATCAAAGTTTTGCTCTTTTAATTCCTTCTCAAAAGAAACGTATGCCTTTTTCCCGTATCCCATAGAATGGTAATCCCTATGAATCATTAGTAAGCCTATCCAAGGACAATTATCATTCGGATTATTTTTTAAAAAATCAATAATTCCAATATACTTATTTTCTAAAATTATAAGGTAACTATCTGTGGCTTGGTTGAGAAATTCACTCCTTGCCTCCTCTATTGACCTTAAGGAATTTCCGTTTTCTAGAATATTATAGTGAGAATTTGAATTAAGTATTTCCAGTACAAATTCTAGTAAATCTTCCGTAATAGGCTGAAACTTGATCATATTAATTCCCCCATTATATAGGTACTAAAGAAGCATCAAGATTACAATACCAAATAGATTTGCAGTAAAATGTGATATTGCACTAATCCATGCATTGTTTGATTTATGAAAGATAATTCCATATAAAATACTGTTAACAAAGACAAAGAAAATATCATACGTTACTATAATAATATTCCCCTCTGTAAAATGACCAAAAGCAAATAATACTGACGAAATGAGTAGTGTAGGTATTATTTGCAAGATTTTGCTTAACTGATTTTGAAAGAAAGCACGCCATGCAATTTCTTCTCCTAAAGCAAGAATCGCAAGCTGAAGTACTAATAATATAACGCTTTCAAATGATACGAAAATCTCAGTTCTTGCAAGTACATGTTTCATGTACTCAGGTAAAAATAATTTTGAGATTACAAAACAAACTAAATTCATGATTAAAGGTAGGGCAATCCATAACCAAATTTTTCTATCTTTTAAATCAGTTCTAATTGCTTTTACATCAAATCCACTGTCTTTAAATGATTGTTTTTGAAAAGCCTTATTGATAAAAAAAGATACTACTCCAATGATAACTGAAATTCCTGCAATCTTTATTCCAAATAAATTTGAAAAAGATACAATTGCCATTGCAAACATTGCAATTAAAGGTACTATTTTTTTTTGCATATCTTAACCTCCTAATAAACCTCACCGGCTCATTGTTTTCAGTTCTAAGCTCCTTCAATCAATATTCTCATTTCTTCTTTTACTAAATCTAATTTCTTACTAGAATCTCTAAGTCTTCCTTGTAGTCTATCTAATAAACTATTTATGCTATCATAAGTATCTTCTACTTTTAATAAAGAATCCCGTATTTTGCCTTGCACAAACCAATCCACCATGATCCCATCAAAAAAATAATCAGCAAAGGTTGCAAATGACCCTACTTCTATGTTTATATTCGTCGATAGGTCTACATCAGACAATTCCCTATTAAACACACTGATCATTTTTTGTGCATAGTGTGTCTGTTCTTTTGCCTTATCTATTTTAGAATGTTTTGCAACAGTAGCTAAAAAGCCACCACCAAAAGTATCCCACATTCCCCAGCTTTTAGCATCTTCTAGAGTGTCTATAACATCTTCTAAAGCAGTTTTGGCATTATTTCCTGCCATAATCGCTTCCTTAATTTCTTTGATATCTGATTCTAAATCAGATATTTTATCTGCAATTTGTGTTAAATTAAGACTGTTATGATCATTATTAGAAATCATTAGATTTTCTTTTTCTTTCATAAGAATACTATAATCCGAATCTATACTAGAATATCTTTCTAGTTCTTTCTTGTAGTTATTAATTTCTTGTTTAAGATCTTTAATAACAGAATGGCATTCTTCATATTTCAGCCTTGCAGCAATATACTCTTCCTTTTCCTTATCAAGTTTTTCTTCTTTAGTTCCTAAAACTGAGTAAAATAAACCTGTAATACTTAGTGATTCTAACTTTTTAACATCTTTTTCTTCTTTTTTTAAAATTCTATTTAAATCTTTTATTTTACTTTCTTGTTCATATAATTCTTCCTTACATTTTTCTAACATACTCTCAAGTTTTTTCTTTCTTCTTAAATCTTCTTTTACTTTAGAAATTTTTATATTAAGATTTTCTAGCATTTTTATCTACTCCTTTTATGTTATTCACTGCTAATACTAGATTTACCCTGTCAATAATATTGTAACAACTATCTATTATATAAGTACATATATATTAAATAAATATATTGATTTCTTCTATGTTCAAAGCACATCCCCCAACTTTAACTTCCTTTATTTCTTGATTTTGTATAATTAAACTACTTAAAATTTCTGAAGGTTTTTCCATAGAGTATCCCTGCTCAAAAACTAGATTTTTTGCATCATTTTCTAAAATAATTCCATATTTATACAAATAGCTACTTAGCGCTCCAGTAGATGTTCCTGTTGCAGCTTCTTCTGGAATATCATATAAGGGTGCAAAGTTTCTACAGTGAGCAGTTGAATCATATTCTGTTTCTAATGTAAAAAGATGATATCCAACCACATCTTGTTTTTTACTAAAAGATGATATTTTATCAAAATCAGGTTTTATGTTATGTAATGTCTTCAATGATTTAATTGGAATTAAAATATCTTTTAATCCTGTAGACACGATTTGAATTGGAAGATTATCCATAATATCATCTTCATTAATATTCAGTGTATCAGCTATTTCTTTTTTATCTAAAACCTCATAAAATTCGGGGTTACATTGACTCATGTAAATTATATTATTACTTCTACATTCTATACTTAAAATGCCAGCTCTTGTTTCTTGGGTATATTCTCCTGGTTGTATAATTCCTTTATTGGCTAATAAATAGAAT
>JAEWHG010000061.1 GCA_023387935.1 Bacillota bacterium | reverse complement strand
GCCGTATTTTTGGTCGTTGTCGATTATCGTTCCCTTTGTAGGGGTGATACGTAATACGATTGAACTTGGGTTGTCTTCGTCACCGTGGTCACTGAACCATTCGAAGATTTTTTTCATTTTCGCTCTGATTTCCGCATTTTTTTCGTCCTTGACCCAACCGAGATTTTCAGCTGTGCCATTCGCAACGAACCAGTCTAACCCACCAATGGCAACTTCGTTGTTCTTCTCAATTTCCAACATTTTGCTTTTCTTTGCATCCGTAGAAACATAGAACATACCGTCCTCATAATAGGCATCAACCATACGGACAGAAGGGCGGGGATTGCCAGCAGCGTTCGCGGACAATGCTATGGTTGCAAGTGCGATAAGGTTGTCTTTACTACCGTTTCCGCAGCGTTCTTCCATAAGTTTCATTGCGTTTTCGTATTTGCTCATTTTAATTCCTCCAATAATGTATTTTAATTGTTATACCGCACATAACCTGACAACAGTGTGTCATATTGGAAAATATAAATTTTGAAACTCGCCTGGCTTACCACAAACCCCTGCTATTCCTTTATTCTATTGGTGAGGATAATTGGACTTGAATCAGTGATTAATGTTTTACTATGGTTCTGTGTACTAATCTATGTTTGTAAAATAGCCATTTTTATTTTTGTAATTTGTGTGTACTTATTTACTTTTTGTTGTATTGTGGCATAAATGGCACACAAGGTGGCACATATTTTGTGAACAAAGAAGGATCTATACCTAGAACCTTCTTTGTATTTTTTTCAACAAATCAATTTATAATCCTGCTAACAAATTTATAATTTTAAATATTCGTTCGACATAATGCGACGACTTTTTTCGTTATCTAATGCTATACTGGTTTAAACAATATAAATAAGGAGGCATTTTTTATGAAAAAAAGAGCTGCGTCATTAGTATTAGCTTTTACTTTATTATTTTCTTCGACTGCAACATTTGCTCATCCAGGTAGAACAGATGGCAATGGTGGACATAAAGATAATAAAAATAAGAGCGGTCTAGGCTCCTATCATTATCACTGTGGAGAAAATCCGGCGCATCTTCATAATAATGGTGTGTGTCCTTATTCATCAAGCACTAAGCAGCAAACGACTACAACATCTACCAAACAACCCACTATAGATAATTCTCTAAAAGCTCAAGTGCCTAGTTTTGCAGTATCTATAAATGGAATTGATATTAATACAGATAAGTCTGAATATCCACCACTATTATTTAATAATATTACATATATCCCTTTTACTGCAGATATAATTGGCTACCTAAATTTAGAGTATATCTGGAATAATCCTAATAATCTAATTATAAATAGATCTGCTGATAATACAAAATCTGATGCTTTTAATCTTAAGTTCCAAGAAGGAAAATCTATCAAAGGAATGAATTGTACTATAACAAATGTGGACAAGGCAATTGTAATTAACGATGTAAATCTAGATAGTCAATATCCAGTTATAAATTATAATAATATCAACTATCTACCTTTAACTTATGAAGTAATAACCAATTTAGGGCTTACCAACACGTGGGATCCTACTATTGGGTTTGAATTGAATATAAGTCAATAACATGAAATAGGGTCCTCGATGGACCCTTTACTTAATTAAACTCTCTTTTTTCCTAAACTTCTTTGCCATATCTTCAATAGCCACGTGAGTATATACCTGTGTTGTGCTAATGCAACTATTTTAATAAATGAAGGTGTAAATTTAGTTAGTATATCCCACATGCTGGGCCACTCTTCGGCACATGTGTCGAATACATAGAAATCTATGGATTTTGGCTTTCAAAGTCCTTTTTTAATATAAAAATTTAATGAAAGGTGGCCCTATGAGTACAGCAAAGAGAGCTGAGATTATAAAACAGCAAAAATATTATTTTCAAAGAAAGACTATTCATCAGTTACAATGAAAGATATAAGCAATGGATGTAAGATGGGAAGAAGTAGTTTGTATTATTACTTTTTTTCTGTAGATGAAATTGATAAAGCGGTAATATTTGATGAAAAGAATAAATTGAAAACCGATAAAAAGGCTATTGATAATTTTCTTGAGGAGTTGAAAAATGAACATATTTATGTGGACAAAATTCTATCTAGAGCAATATCAGAGTATTTTTTAGCAAATGATACTAAAAATTGTCTTAGTGAATTCATATAATATGATTAAAATATATCAAATTTTAAAGCTGTTTCCATACGATGAGATGTTCATTATGAGCGATTTTATATTTTGTACATTATCACTAAATATAAAATTGGTTATTGTAAATAATTTTATATTGCTATAGCATTAGGTGAGCTTGCAAGAAATCACTTTAACAATTGTTAATAAAAGGAGAAGCAATATGAATTTTAGTGTTGAAGAACTGCCTTCTTATAGAACTGCCTATATTAGGCGAGTAGGTGTTTATGGAACTAAGAATTCGGAAGTAATGGAAAGTTTGAAAAGATGGGCTAAGGCCAAAATTGATATAATGAACAATCAATTATATGGGCGATAGCTCATGACAACCCTCAAATAGTAAATGAGGAAAATTGCCGATATGATGCTTGTATTACCATTTCTGATGACTATAAATAAAATCAACTATGATGATAATGTTAAAGAGGGCAGTATCGTAAGCGGAAAATATGCTATTTTTCAAATAGAGCATACAGCAAAAGGGCTACATCAAGCATGGGTAGAAATTTTTCCAGAATTGCAAAGCCAAAATTTTGGCCTTGATACAAGCAAACCTATTATTGAGCGATATCAGGTAGCTATGGTCAATAATCATGTTTGTGAAATATGTGTTCCAATTTTATAATGCCGTTGCCACTAGAGTCTAAGCATTTTATAACCCATCCGGCTCTATTGAATTGGTACTATGTTTTATAAAATCTCTACAATAGTCCCATTATACCATTAATATTTAACAACCGAACTGTATCCAATGTTTATTACAGCATGTAGTCAAAATATAGTTTACTCTAAACAAAAACAAAACTCTACTAAGTTGTGATATAGTTTTATTTTTGTTTTATTTTTCATAACAAAAGATTTGTCTTTTGCTTGACACCACCCATTCGACACTTGTTACGACAATTTATAAACCGAAAGACTTTGGGAAACGGAAGTCTTTTTAATTACTAAAATTATCTGATCGGAGGTTCTTATGGAAACTATTAGGTTTAATTATAAGAAAGTAGAAATTATTGAAATAGCAAAAACAGTATTTGAAGAAAAAGGGTATCCTACTGTAACAATGAAAGAAATAAGTGATACTTGTCAAATAGGACGAAGCAGTTTGTAAGTATTATAAACGATTAAGTAGTTAGTTATTAACACTTATTTCTAGAAAAACTCTCTTGAACATTTCATATATCTGAAATACAATGAGTAGATGGGGGAGTAAAAATGAATTATCTAACAACATCTGAGTTTGCTAAGAAATATAATATCACAAATCGCATGGCGGCCTATTATTGCCAAAAAGGAGATATCCCCGGTGTCATTAAAAAAGGGAAAACCTGGCTCATTCCAGATTATGCACAAAAGCCTATAAAGAAGCAGAAAACAACAACCACTAAAATAGATAACTCCGTATCACCAATTCAAGATGGTGATGTGAATGCCGTTGATATTATGAATGTTCGTAACCGCTATCGTATTCAAGATATCCATGAATTTCTGGGTGTTACAAGAGAAGGAATTCGTTATTACGAAAAACTTGGATTAATTCAGCCTCCACGTGAAGATGAAAACAACTATCGAATGTTCGACGGATATGATATACTTCGGTTAATGGCGATAGATTTTTACCATAAACGTGGGTTCACAAACCGCGAGATTAGCCATTTTTTAAAAATATCAAAAGCACAAGACCTCTTGAATCCCATAAGTGAAAAAGAAAATGAGCTTATTGATATCATTAATGAATATCAGAAAATGCTCTACAAACTTAACCAGACGAAAAGCTATATTGAAAGTTTAGAAAATTGTTTGGAGGTTTTTTCTATCCAATCGTTGCCGAACATTACGATTAAAAGCACCTTTCCATCTTTTTCGGCGTTCTATGAATATCAAGAAAAGGTGCTGAATGCAAAAGATTTTTCCAACGAAGATATTTTATCTAGTATGCTTCGAATGCTTTATTTCAATGAAAGTGGATATACTGGTTCGCAGATGTGTATAGTAGAAAGAGAAAGCGCTGCTATAGCCAATATTCCCTCCATTTATATTCGTGTTTCAGCCGATAACAACGATGAAACATTATCCGATACAATGCTTAGGAAATGCCGTGCTTGGGCTAAGGTAAATGGTTTAGCACTCAAGGGTGAAGTGTACATTTTTATACGGCTAGTTCTTTTTGGGAGCAGTGTTGAGCATAGTTTTTATGATGTTTATGTTCCCATAGAATAATTTTAGATAAACTATTGACTTTGTTGCTGCAACATAGACTATACTTTGTTTATAGCAAAATACGCTGAAAACAAAGGAGATTAACCTATGAACAAAAATAATGAAACGAAACAATTCGGTATTTTGGAGATTGTTTTATACCATCTTATACCCGGTCTTCCGATATTGCTACTATCCATCTTTTTTTCAAATCCAATCTGGGGTTTGGGATTATCAATCTACCTATCGCTAATGCTTGCCATATTATTTGGCCTCATTCCAACACAACTTTGCATCCTGTTTATTACAGCAAAAAATGAAGGTAAACGGCTAAGTGATGTTATAGAGTTTAAAGAGCCAATGCCTGTAGGTAGAATGCTATTGTGGGCAATCCCTTGCCTGGTAATTGCTTTCTTGGTATTTGGAGTTGTTGCCCCAATTGAGCATCCGTTGTGGAGCATTTTTAACTGGGTTCCCGATTGGTTTAGAATTAATTTGTTTTCTATTACAGCAATTTCAAAGGCTGAGGCTATTGTATGCCTTGTTTTGGGTATTACTCTAAATGGCATTTTGGGTCCGTTTGTGGAAGAGTTATATTTTAGAGGTTTTCTTCTTCCACGAATGGGAAAGCTAGGTAAATTAGCACCCTTAACAAACGCCGTTCTTTTTTCTCTTTATCATTTCTTTACCCCATGGGAAAATATAACAAGAATAATTGCCCTTATTCCCTATATTTCTGTAGTGTACCTAAAAAAGAATATCCGGATTGGTATGATTGTACATCTTTCCCTCAACACTCTTAGTATGATTGGAATGGCTTTGCTTTTTCTTACTGCAAAATAAATAAAATGGATAACATTTCTCTTTGTAAACAAAAGCACATATTACTTGTATTGCTTGGAATATTCGTTTATAGCTGTAATTCCACGTTCACCTTCTACCCCAAGTTTGAACGAACGTTGGTGGGTATTATCGTAATACTCTGCAACAATCAAAGATTTAGACGGAAACGCTTTCTCCATATAATTGTTAAACAAACGTTGAAAATCCCTATCCATTGAAATAGGGATTTTTGTTTTCCTATACTAAATTAGAATAGTTTGTCCTTTTGCTTGACACCAGCCCACTCCAATACGTCTATTGCTACAAATATTTATGCTCATCATTTAGAATCTGTTGAAAGAAAAATGGCAGATGAATTTGATGATATTTTAAGCGCTGGCACACAAAGTGGCACACGCGAACCTAAGTTGAAGGTTGTAAAATAAGAAAAACCTCTGAAATTCAACCATTCCAAAGGTTTGTAATTTGGTGAGGATAATTGGACTTGAACCAACGACCTCTACGATGTCAAAGAAGAACAAGCCTATTTACATGACTTTATATTACCTAATATTAACCCCTACAAACAAGTATTTTCAAGGATTTTATCTCTTTTCATAAATTGTAAATTGATTTGAAAATTGTAACGAATTGCGCCTTATGTTAGAAGAATGTTAGAAGATATGAGTATAAATAATATTACGTAAAATCCTCTAAGTTTAGTTTAAAACAATTGAAATATATTCTTCATTGTATTGACCTAATTTCTGTTATTGTAGTATATTTCCATAAGATAACTTATTGCTACTTAATAATTAAGTTTATATAAAGCCTTGTATACAACTAGAGACCTTTATTCCAAATTCATGTCTGCAAGGCATTAATATTCCTCCTAATATTATAAATTTTATTCATAATATTTTACAAATACATCATAAATAACGTGTTAAATATATTATATATATTTAACACGTTTCTTTTTTTATCAAACAAGACAAAAAATCTGCCTTCGTACCATCATCGTCCATATATGGCTCAGCTTACATAGTATATCGGCGGTTTTTGATTGCATCAAATTATACTTTCGTCCCATATCATCCATCGCTTTAAGTACTATTATACTTAAGTACACCTTTTTTCATATTTAAGAACTATATTTTTCTAAAAGCATTAATTCCGAAGTCTCAAAAGAACACAAAGTAATTGAGTTTAAATCGATGGATACAGATTCAAAGGTGGCTTTATCTTTTATTTTAAATG
>JAEWHG010000043.1 GCA_023387935.1 Bacillota bacterium | reverse complement strand
CCATTTAACTTTAATAAGCCCAGATAGCTCAGTCGGTAGAGCAGGGGACTGAAAATCCCCGTGTCGGTGGTTCGATTCCGCCTCTGGGCACCAGAAAAAGAACTGATAATATTATCAGTTCTTTTTGCATATGAAATTTTCGAAATGAAATCTTATACTCCTTAGCAATTAACTAAATATTGATCCTAAAATATGATTAAGTAAATCACTGATCAAGTTAATGCTAATATCCTTTTCAATTTTTAAAACCATAAAGCTATTAGGAAAATATTTTTCAGTGTAATTGGTGTTTGTAGTAAATAGTGATTTAGATAAGTTAAAGTTTTCTAGATTAACGTAACTACATTTTTCTCCAGTAGATATATGACCTTCGTATAATGGAATTTGAATACTGAAAATACCATCACTTGGAAACCATTCGAATGTAAAACTTGATTCGTAGTACATGACATCAAGCACTTTTTTTAGTTTAGGAGTTCTTCCTTTTATAATCAACATATTTTTTTTAATTGATATATCTTTAGGAAAAAAACAGAAATTAATATCTTGTGAATCATGTACAATTACAATATTATTTCCAATTAAATCGTATTTTTCAATATGAATACGATCAAAAATATTAAGTAGATTATTTAAATAATAAATATCTTCATAATTATGGAGTAAAATTGTTTTTTCTAGACTAGGAGAAGGGTGTTTGACGTACTCCTTATATAGAAGAACACTATCCTTTCCACTAATCGTATCTTTTCTATTAATTCCTATAAAGCGTTCAACCGTTTTTAATTTTAGATTTTCTAATGGTAATTTTTCTTTTTGTTTCCGAAGGCACTGTAATATATCAATATGTCTAACATTAGCAAAATTCCATTCTAGGTTATTATGAGAAAAACGTTCCTGTAGGAAAGGAAGATCGAAGCTAGCACCATTATAAGTTATGACGTAGGAAAAATTTTTGTATATATGAGCAAACTCTTTTAGTATATGAATTTCTTCTTTTGGATTCTCTGCAAAGAATTGTTTGATTGTAACAGTATTATTTATATTATATAAAATACCAATTAATATAATTTGATTATATTTTGAACTAAGACCAGTAGTTTCAATATCTATTATGCAATATTCATCAGAATTAAATATACTGGATAAGCTAAGTGGTAATATTGTTTTGTCTTTTGTTTCAAATGTTTTAATTTTCATGGTTACCTCCAAATTTATACTTAACAATATAATATCAAATAATAGGATTCGAATCAAAAAATATATGGTATTTAGAACTGTATAAGGGTATTAGAAAAGTAATGCAAGTGTAATATTACGAGTAGGTAATATGTGATAAGATTAGTAATAGAATATTTAACAATAATTGGGAGTGATTCTATGAAGAAGATTTTGATATTGTTAATAGTCGTATTGATTCTATCGTCCAGTATTCAACCAAGTATGGCATATACTTATTATACAGATATTTTAGGTCATTGGAGTGAGTCATATATTGATTGGGCTACTAATGAGGTTGGTCTATTTCAGGGTTATAAAGATAATACCTTTAAACCAGAAAACAATATAACACGGGCAGAGTTCATGACTATATTAAGTAGATTGATACAGATACAGGATATAGATATTAATAAGGCGTACAGTAGATTTAAATTAGAATATAGCGACTTGGAAAAAGATTTCTGGGCCTATGATCAAATTCAAAGGATCGCCTACTACATAGAAAATCAATCTGTAAAAAAAGCGGATATAAAGTTAATTTTCCCTGGAAATAGTTTTAGACCAAACAGACCCATTACTCGTTATGAGGCAAGTGCTCTAATAAGTTTAATAACGCCTCCGCCTATTAAAACAGTGAATAAGAATTATAAAGACTTATCTGATAAACTAAGGTTTTATAAAGAGATAATGGACTTAACAAGCAATCATATTGTTAAAGGATACGAAGATAATACATTTAGGCCATGGAATAATATTACCCGTGCGGAAGCTGCAAAGATCATTCATAGTGCATACGAGGAATTAGAATATTTAAAGATAGACCTATTAGGCATTAGAGAATTATATCAATTTGATTTATTAGCTAAAAAGCCTTTGTTTGAATACGGCAATAGTACATTTAATCAAAAGGATCTCGATAAAAAATTTATTAATGCTATTACAACTTTGGATTATATATCATTTGTTGGGTATATACCTTATGCGGAAAGACACTTATATGATCCGAATCCAATAGATACTTTATGGCAATTAAAAAATGACGATTATTACAATCTTATAGGAGCAAACTATTATTTATTACATTACGATAAAACCCTTGTGAGAGAGAGACAGATAGAACTTATAAGAGAAGCATTTGAACATTACAAAGAGATATATACATTACAAAATATTGAGGGAATGGCAAATATAATAAATATAGCTAAAAATAAGATGAGTTCTAAAGAATTAATTACATTTTTAGAGGAAAGCTTTTCTTTCATAGAAAGTAATAATGAGAAAATTGTAGTAGGAGCATTATTAGCTGAGGAATATTTAAGTAATTATCAATATAAGAAAGCGCTTGATATTCACAATTCTATTTTGGACTTAAGCAATGATATTCAATTAAAAACTCATTTAATATTAAATCATAGTTATATAATTTATAAAAATAGCAACTCCGAGGAAGCTATAGATTATTTAAATAAATCATGGGACAGTTTAAAATTAAATCGTCAATATAGGACATATAGCAATGAAATTGATTTTCTATTTACAAGTATGATAAAACAATTAATGATTCAATGAATAATGTTATATAATAAATAACTTATTTAAATTATAGTAAGTTTTGATATAATAGGATACGTGGTATTACATTATTAATTAGAGGTGTATTATGATACAGCAGTATTTGAAGCAGTTAAATCAACAGCAATTAGAAGCAGTTAAGCATTATGAAGGCCCTTGTATGGTATATGCAGGACCTGGTTCTGGGAAAACTACAGTGATTACTCATAGGGTAGGACAGTTAATTAATCATCACAAAGTAGCTCCTAATAATATTTTGGTTATTTCTTTTACAAAGGCTGCAGCAGAAGAAATGAAGCTAAGGTTCGAGAGTAATTATAGCGATCTTTTAGAAGGAAAAAGACAGGTTAATTTCGGTACTTTTCATTCTACATTTTTTAGAATCTTAAGATCTTATTATAGATATGATTTAAGCAGTATTTTAAATGAAAGTGAGAAGTTTACTGTTATTAAAAATATTGTAAAGACCTTTGATATTGGAAATGAGCTAGATGATGAATTTGTTAAAGATATAATTTTAGATATCAGTTTATTTAAAAGTGATATATTGGCTAAAGAAGATTTTGTTCCTAACTCAATGTCCAAGGAAGATTTTGATAGGGTAATTTTTTCTTATGAGAATTACAAAAATGATTGCAGGAAAATTGACTTTGATGATATGCTCACAAAATGTTATGAGTTATTAATGAGTCAGCCTACTGTTTTACAAGGCATAAGAAATATGTATCACTATATACTAATCGATGAATTTCAGGATATTAATAGTGTGCAGTTCGAGATCATTAAATTAATAGCTAGCCCTCGGGAAAACTTATTTGTCGTTGGAGATGATGATCAATCGATCTACAGTTTTAGAGGGGCTAAGCCAAACTTTATTCTAGAATTTGATAATATCTATAAAAACACAAGAAAAATTATACTGAATTTAAACTATAGGTCTCAAGAGAATATAATTAGTACTGCTAATAAACTGATAAGTAATAATTCAATGAGAGTTAAAAAGGAAATGATATCTACTAAGGAACCTGGCGTAGATATTGAAATTTTAAGACCTAAAACTCGAGAAATAGAAAATAAAGAGGTAAGTGATTTAATAAATAATTTGCTACAGCAAGGTTATTTATACAAGGATATAGCTGTTATATATAGAACTAATATTTTATCCAGCTCTATCGTAGATTCATTTTTAGATAACAATATTCCCTTTGTTTCTAGAGATAATATATACAATATATATGAGCATTGGATGGCTAAGGATTTAGTTGCTTATTTAAGGTCTGCACTAGATATTAATGACCGTGAAGCCTTAAAAAGGATTATAAACCGTCCTACAAGATATATAACAAATAAGGCAAAGCGAGAAGCAGATGAATATCATAAGGATTTTATTACATCATTAAGAGTTAAAGGAAATTTAATGCCTTATCAAATCACTTATCTGGATAGATTAGAAGTAGATTTAAAAACCCTTGGTCATTTAAATACAAGGAGCGCAATTAATTATATAAGAAAAGATATTGGGTATGATGAGTATATTCGTAATTATTGTTTAGAAAAGCAAATTGATTCTCGTGGATTGATGGAAATTTTAGACGAAATAGAGGAAATATCTTTTAAGCATAACAGTATTTTAGAATTCGTTAAGCATATAAAAGAATTTAAAGAATCTTTGTATGAAAATAAAAGAAATTATTCTTCTAAAGAGGATCAGGTAGAACTATTGACAATGCATAGTGCAAAGGGTTTAGAGTTTAAAATAGTGATTATAATAGAAGCAGTAGAAGATATTATACCACATAGCAAAAGTAAGGATAATGAAAGTCTAGAGGAAGAAAGACGATTATTCTATGTTGCTATAACTAGAGCTAAAGAGCGATTATATATTTATGCACCAATAAGTAAGTCTGATAAAAAAGCAGAAATTTCTCGCTTTATAAGTGAGATGGAAGTCATAAAAGAAAAAAAGAACAGATTAGAAAAGGGTCAGGAGATATTTCATAAAGCATTTGGTAAGGGTTTTATTAAAAATATTAATAAGAATATGATTAAAGTATGGTTTTGTAATAATAATGAAACTAAAGATTTGGATATTGATATATGTATGGAAAACAACCTAATTGATTAAATCAAAAGACCTTATGAGTAATAAAAATTTACTAATAAGGTCTTTTAATTATTGTGAAAACAACAAGGTTCCCGGGACCCATCTTGAGTATTGATTGCGTTGATGAGTGGGGTTCTTATTTATATTGATTACTTTCGATGATTCCCTTTATTGTGCTCAAATCATTGGATACAGATAAGGCTAACATAAGCTTAATTCTAGCTTTTTGTCCTGGTAGGTCTCCGCCTAAGATTACGCCCATATTTCGCAGTGTTCTACCTGCTCCTTCGTAGCCATAGGTATCAAGAACCCTTCCAGTAGGACAACGAGATACCATTACAATGGCTACATTATGTTTAATAGCATACTCAATACCATCAAGCATAGTAGGAGGTAAATTTCCTCTACCTAATGCTTCAATAACTATCCCCTTAGCTCCAGTATCAACTGAGTATTTAAGAAATCTAGAATCCATACCCGCTGTACATTTTATTAAATCCACATTAGTTTCAATAGATTCGGTAGTAATATGTTGACGATTTACAATTTGTCTGTGGTATATTACCTCATCATTATCTACAATGCCAAGAGGCCCAAATTCTAAAGATTTAAAAGTATCTAGACTTAAAGTATTACTTTTTGTAACCTCACTAGCTGCATTAACTTCATTATTCATTACAACAAGTACACCTTTATTTTTTGAATCATGTGAAATTGCAGTACAAACTGCAGCAGCTAAGTTACTAGGACCATCATAACCAAGCTCAGAACTGTTTCTCATAGCCCCAACTACTACTACAGGCTTCAGTGAGTCGATTGTTAAGTCTAATAGGTATGCTGTTTCCTCCAATGTATCGGTTCCATGTGTAATTACTACACCATCGATATCTGGTCTTTCTAAATTAGCTAGAACCAGTTTACGCAGGTCCATCATTAATGAAATATTTATATGAGGACCTGGAAGTGTAGAAAATGTAATTGATTCTGTTTCTGCGTATCTATCTATGTTTGTTACTAAAGACATAATTGCCTCACCTGACAGTGAAGGTATAGCAGCACCAATTCTTGGATCTACTGTCATTGAGATAGTACCACCAGTAAATATTATAGCAACTTTAGGTTTACGCATTATAAACCTCCTTATTTTAATTTGTTTTATAGAAATTAGTTTAGATTGTTTTATATCTAGACATCCTATATCATTATATAGTATAATTGCGTGATTTGAAAATATAAAATATTAAATTATGTGAAAAGCATTGGAGATGATTAAATGATAGAATCTAATTTTAATGATTATAAATTAAGTAGTGAGTTATTAAAATCAATAAGCATGTTGAATTTTGCAAGACCTACAAGCGTACAAAAACAGGTTATACCAGCTATATTAGAGGAAAAAGATATCATAGTAAAATCTCAAACTGGTAGTGGAAAAACTGGAGCATTTGCTATACCTATTTGCGAATTAGTAGATTGGGAAGAAAATAAACCCCAAGCATTAGTAATTGTACTCACAAGAGAACTAGCTATTCAAGTCAAGGAAGATATTTTTAATATAGGTAGGTTTAAGAGACTTAAAGTTGCTGCAATTTATGGAAAATCTTCTTTCTACCTTCAGGAGAAGGAACTTAAACAAAAAACACATGTAGTGGTCGGAACTCCTGGACGTATTACGGATCATATGGAAAGGGGAACATTGGATACATCAAAAATAAAATACCTTGTAATTGATGAAGCTGACGAAATGCTTAGTATGGGATTTGTAGAACAAATAGAAACAATAATATCCGCATTACCAAAAGAGCGTGTATCTATGCTATTGTCAGCCACAATGCCTAAAGGCATAGAGTTTTTATGTGAAAAATATATGAAAGATCCTGTATCTGTTGAAATAGAAGATCAAAATTCAACTGTGAACAGAATAGATCAAGAAAGATACACTGTAGCGGAAGATCATAAGCTAGAGCTTTTAAGAGATATAACCATAGTAGAAAATCCAGATAGCTGTATCATATTTTGCAATACAAAGCAAAAAGTAGATGAGGTTTATGATGAACTAACGAATTTAAGATATATTTGTGATAAGATACATGGCGGAATGGAACAACAGGATCGACTAAGAGTAATGAATAATTTCAAACAGGGTTATTTTAGATATTTAGTAGCAACAGACGTTGCAGCAAGAGGGATCGATATAGATAATATTTCGCTTGTAATCAACTATGACATACCACGGGACAGAGAAAGTTATGTCCATCGAATAGGACGAACTGGACGAATAGGTAGAGAGGGTAGAGCAATTACCTTTGTAACACAATATGAAGGTAAATTTCTAAAAGATATACAACAGTATATAGATCAAGAGATTATTTTGAAAGAAAGACCGGATAAAGAAATTGTTAGCAATTCAAAACAGAAATTTATTGAAAAAATAAATGCTATACCTGAAATCAAGGAAGTAAAAGGTGCTCAACTAAGTAAAGAAATTTTGAAATTACATATAAATGCAGGTAAGAAAACTAAGATGAGACCGGCTGATATTGTAGGGACACTGTGTAGTATAGAAGGCATAACGGCAGAAGACATAGGTATAATTAACATACTCGATGTTTCGACATTTGTAGAAATCTTAAATAACAAAGGGGAGTTGGTTTTTAAGGAGTTGCAAAATAGAACTATTAAGGGAAGACCTCGGAAGGTAAGTAAGGTAGAAATATAAGTACAAAATAATTAATTTAAATGAATAAAAAAGTAATTGCCGATTAAACTGTAATATTTATCTTAGTCGACTTATTCATGGAAAACTTCATAGATAGACAAAGGGTATAAGATATATTATACTTAGGTGTGGACAA
The DNA here is from genome assembly GCA_023387935.1 of Bacillota bacterium. Classification (GTDB taxonomy): domain Bacteria; phylum Bacillota; class Clostridia; order Peptostreptococcales; family Natronincolaceae; genus Alkaliphilus_B. The sequence continues at coordinate 6,302 of JAEWHG010000043.1, read as the reverse complement.
AATAAATGGAGATTTAGTAAAATATCTTATCTAAATTAATAAGGGAACATTAGTAGATGTTAAGTAAAATAGTATAGAGGGAAAGTGTATGAGGTGGAGAGTATGTATATCTATTTGGTTTTTTCAAAAACAGGTACATGGCTATCTAGAGCGTTGAGATTATTTATAAAATCAAAATATGTTCATGTATCAATTAGCCTTGATGAGGATCTGAAAACAATGTATTCTTTCGGTAGAATTAATCCGGATAATCCTTTCTCAGGAGGTTTTGCTCAAGAAAGTCTTTGTGGTGGTATATATAAGAAGAATAGAGACAGTGAATGCATTGTATATAGGATAAAAATAACAGAAGAACAACACAATACTTTAGTTAATGAAATAGGTAAATTTGTAGCTTATCGTGAGTCGTTTAGATATAATTTTTTAGGACTTTTTGCTGCTGGTATGAACATTCAAATAAAACGGAAAAAGCATTATTTTTGTTCACAGTTTGTTTCAGAGCTCCTTATAAAAATCAATATTTTAAATGACGAAAACTTCCCTGAATTAATAAGACCTACGGATTTATTATCCATAGAGACAAAAGAAAAGGTATTTGAAGGGTTTACTTGGCAGTATGAAGCTGTTAACAATAGAAATTTAGCATTGCATTAAGTATTATTGGTGTCTCGGATATTATATATATTTTAAAATGGACTTATTTTTTATTTTATAAAAAAAGATCACATTACAGATATAGTTGTAATGTGATCTTTTTTTAAAAATAATATCAAAGTACTGCTTTAAAATAATCCTAAATGTTCGACCAGTATCTTTAAACCCATACTAATTAGAAGAATACCGCCTGCTACCTCAGCGGTTGATTTAAATCTAGTACCAAATAAATTTCCTATTTTAACCCCTATCATTGATAAAATGAAGGTTGTTATACCTATTATGTAAATTGTAGGCACAATGTTTACTTGTAAAAAAGCAAAAGTAACACCGATCGCTAATGCGTCAATACTTGTTGCTATAGATAATAGGGTCATATTTTTTATACTAAAGGAGCTATCGGTTATAGAAGAATCAAGTTCACACCCGCAATCATCATCACTCCGTGATTCTCTTATCATATTGATACCAATAATGGATAGTAAGACAAAAGCAATCCAATGATCAATTGCAGCTATACTATCCTTAAATTGTGTTCCTAAAATATAACCTATTAAGGGCATAATCGCCTGGAATCCTCCAAAAAAACAGCCTACAATCAGAGCTTTTTTGTTGCTATCTTTTCTAATACATAGACCTTTGCAAATTGCCGCTGCAAAGGCATCCATTGATAAACCAATTGCAATAAAAAACAATTCAACGAATCCCATATGATCCTCCTTAATACTTAAGCGAGTGTGCTATTTCAATATTTTCAATAGTTCATTCCTATGTAATGATTGGTTACATATAGTTTATGAGTAACAAAAAAGATTATACTATAATCAGTGCTCTAAAACAAGGGTCTTAAAGAGCATTTTAAATATAGTGTCTGTCTAATGAGGTTAGTAGTGTGAAAAATAGAAAATTCTAAATATAATAAACTAGTTTTTATATTTTATTATGTTATAATATTTAGTATAGCTAAATAATTATAAAAGGAAGATTGATACTTATGGATAATGAGTGTGAGAGAAGGAGCATAAAAATTAAATTAAATAGTTGGCTAAAAGATCCCATAAGGTCAGATGTTATTGATATTGCATGGCCTGTTCTTGTGGAGTTGCTTCTTGGCTCACTTTTTGGAATGATAGATATGATGATGCTTGGAAGAATAAGTGATAGTGCAGTAGCAGCAGCTTCGGTGGCAGCTGTGGGTATTACTAACCAACCTCTATTTATAGGATTATCTTTGGTGCAGGCATTAAATGTAGGAGCAACAGCAATGATTGCTAGATACCTAGGATCTAATAAAACAGATAAAATAGAAATTACATTAAAACATGTTGTACTGTTAAGTATGGTAATGCTTGCAATCCCGCTGTCATTATTAGGAATAATTTTTACGGATCCAATTATGAACTTCATGGGAGCACAGGCAGATACTTTAGAGGTTGGTAGAAGCTATTTTAAAATTATTATGTTAGGATTTATATTCCAATCTTTTAGTATGTCTATATCTGCTGCACTCCGTGGAATTGGTGAAACAAAGGCGCCTATGAGAATAAATTTAAGAGCAAACTTTTTAAATGTTTTTGGTAATGCGGTCTTAATATATGGTCTTTTAGGATTCCCTAAGCTAGGTGTTACAGGTGCAGGAATATCCACTGCTTTATCAAATGTAATAGCTAGTGTACTCCTATTTAAATATATTATTAGTAGCGAAAGTAAAATTACTCTTAATATGAAAAAAGCATTTAAATTTGATAAAGATATTATATATAATTTGGTGAAAATAGGTGTGCCTGCTTCATTAGAGCAATTAGTTCTGAGAACCGGAGTTCTTCTTTTTGCCAAAATAGTTGCAGGTCTGGGCACGGTTATTTATGCGGCCCACCAAATATCACTTAATATATTAAGTCTTTCATTCCAACCAGGGCAAGCTTTTGGTATAGCCGCTTCATCCTTGGTGGGACGGACTTTGGGAACTAGAGAACTTTCCTTGGCGGAAGACTATGCTAAAGAAACTCGAAAAATTGGATCTATGGTATCTACTTTTATGGCCGTTATATTCTTCTTCTTTGGGCCTCAGATTGTGAGTCTGTATTCATCTGACCCTGAGATAATAAAGAATGCATCAATTGCTTTGAAAATAATAGCTTTAGTTCAACCATTCCAATCCTCTCAACTAATATTAGCTGGTGGGCTAAGAGGTGCAGGGGACACTTTTTGGCCTCTAGTAGCTACATTTTTAGGAGTATTATTAGTTAGAGTTACATTAGCATATACATTTGTTAGCGTATTAGGATATGGATTAGCAGGAGCATGGGCTGCTGTATTTGTAGATCAATTCGTAAGATGGATTTTTGTATATATGAGATTTAGAACAGGTAAGTGGAAATATACACAATTAAGATAATTACATAGGATACTATATACATTTTAAAGGGCAGGCGAATCTGCCTTTTTTCTTTTTATTATGAATACAGCAAGGTTCCTATTAAGCTATATAGAAATAGTTGATTTAATTAAAAAAATTGTATATAATGCACTTTGGTAATGGGTAAAATGCAATATATATTAAAGTGTAATCTATATTAAATTAAAATACATAATTGTTACGAAAAGTTATAAAATTAGCGCTTAAATAGTATAGCATAAATAGCGCATTGTGATATAATATATTACAGTAATGACGAATATAATATATTTTCTTAGGGAGGTATTTATTTTGAATAATGTTAACGAATTGATAAATTCGCATATTCTAAAATCTAACAAAGCTCACTACAATTTACCATTAAAAGAACTTAAGGATATTGCAGTAGAAAAAGAAGGTGGATTTATAGCTAAAAATGGAGCGCTATGTGTTAACACCGGGAAATATACAGGAAGGTCTCCAGAGGATCGATTTATTGTAGATGAACCATCTGTACATGATCATATTAACTGGAGCAAAGGGAATAAGCCAATTTCTACTGAAATATTTGACAAGCTATTTAATAAGGCTATGGATTATATAATTAATAAGGAATTATTTATATTTGAAGGTTTTGTAGGTTCTGATTTAGAGTATAGAATGCCAATAAGAGTTATCAATGAATTTGCATATCAAAATTTATTTGCGTCACAGATGTTTATAAAGCCAAAAAGCGGAGAAAGAGAAAATTTTAGTCCAGAATTTACTGTTATTGCACTGCCAAATCTAAAAGCTATACCAGAGGTTGACGGTACAAATTCGGAAGCATTTATAATAATTAGCTTTGAGAAAAAGACTGTACTTATTGGTGGAACTAAATACAGCGGAGAAATTAAAAAATCAATTTTTACTGTAATGAATTATTTATTGCCATTTAAAAATGTTCTACCTATGCACTGTTCTGCTAATATAGGCCATGATGGAGATGTAACTTTATTTTTTGGATTGTCTGGAACTGGAAAAACAACTTTATCAGCTGATAATAATAGAAAACTAATCGGTGATGATGAACACGGATGGACAGAAAATGGTGTATTTAATTTTGAAGGTGGATGTTATGCAAAATGCATAGGTCTAACTGAAGAGCAAGAACCACAAATATGGAGCGCTATAAAGGATGGCGCAATTTTAGAAAATGTAGTAATAGACGAGGTTACTGGTGAACCAGATTATTCTGATGATAAATATACAGAAAATACTCGTGCAGCTTATCCAATAGAGCATATTGATGATGCTGTACTAGAAGGAAAAGGCGGAATTCCTAATACCATTATTTTCTTAACAGCCGATGCGACAGGAGTATTGCCTCCTATTTCAAAGTTGACGAAGGAGCAGGCTATGTACCATTTTATGTCTGGTTATACAAGTAAACTAGCTGGAACTGAAAGAGGAATAGTAGAGCCTACTGCCACATTCTCAACATGCTTTGGAGGACCATTTATGCTTTTAAAGCCTGAAGTGTATGCAAAACTTTTAGGTGAAAAAATAGAAAAGTATAATACAAATGTATTTTTAGTAAATACAGGATGGTCAGGTGGATCTTATGGAGAAGGAAGCCGTATAAAGCTTAAATATACTAGAGCAATGGTAAGAGCTGCAATTAAGGGACAGTTAGACAATGTAAATTATATTAATCAACCTATTTTTAATTTAGCTATACCAACAGAATGTCCAGAAGTCCCTGAGACAATATTAGAGCCATCTAGTACATGGAAAAATGAGGATGAATATTATAAAAAGGCTATTAAGCTAGCAGAAGGATTTATTAAAAACTTTGAACAATTTAAAGATGTTTCTGAAGATATAAAAAATGTTAATCCAAAAGTTCCAGAATTTAATATATAACTATTGAACTTAATAAAATTTAATCAAATATGCAGTTGATAGATAATTGTCTATCAACTGTGTTCTTTAAATTGGATAAAAAATGATTTGAAAAATTAAGTTGATAAGATAATAGATTAGGTAAGATATTACTTATTAGTGGGATTGGCGCTAGTATTTGCAGGAATTCTTGATGTTTAACTATAATTTGAATTTTCAATATTTTTTTAAAAATGATATCTATAAAAAAACAATTCTTCTTAATAAATATTATTAAAAAAAAGATATTGTTTATTTATAAACAGCATGATATAATCATTTTGGGTTTTAAATAAATTAAATTTAAAATGGAGGCATGAAATATGAAGAAATTTTTAGCAATGTTATTAGTTCTTTCACTATCAGGAGCTGTACTAGTTGGATGTGGTACATCAAACGAAGCACCAGAGGATAATACACCACCAGCAGTAACAGAAGAAACTCCTAAGGATAATGAAGAAGTAGAAGGCGAAATGGCTAAAATTGGTCTTGGACATATTACATCAATCGCTAAATCTAAATCATTAGAAGGAGATAAAACACCAGCTGGACAAGTAGATACAACAATAGTAGCTGCTGGATTTGATAAAGACGGTAAAGTAGTTAAAGTAACTATTGACGTGGCACAATCAAAAGTAGACTTTGATGCTAAGCTTCAACTTACAACTGATACAACTCAACCTGGAAAAACAAAAGTTGAACTTGGTGATGAATATGGAATGAAAAAAGCATCTTCTATAGGTAAAGAGTGGTATGAACAAGCTGCTGCTTTAGAAGAGTGGATGATTGGTAAAACAGTTGAAGAAATTAAAGCTATGGAACTTAAAGATGGCAAAGCAACAGATGCAGAACTTACATCTTCAGTTACTGTAAGTGTTCAGGGTTATATAGATGCTTTAGAAGAAGCATATAACAATGCTGTAGAAGTTGAAGCTGGAGCTGTAAAATTAGGTCTTGGAGCTGATATCTCAACTGCAAAATCTAAATCAGCAGAAGGTGACAAAACTGCAGTGGCACAAGTTGATACAACAATGAATGTATCAGCATTTGATAAAGATGGTAAAGTTGTTGGAAGTATTCTTGACGTAGCACAAACAAAAATTGAGTTTGATGCAGAAGGTAAATTAGCTACAGATGTAGACAGTGAGTTCAAAACAAAAGTTGAACTTGGTGATGAGTATGGAATGAAAAAAGCATCTTCTATCGGTAAAGAATGGTTTGAACAAGCTGCTGCTTTAGAAGATTGGATGATTGGCAAAACTGTAGAAGAAATAAAAGCTATGGAAGTTAAAGATGGTAAAGCAACTGATGCAGAGCTTGTATCTTC
>JAEWHG010000028.1 GCA_023387935.1 Bacillota bacterium | reverse complement strand
ACTACAAAATCTAAATCACTTTCCTCAGTATTTCTTAAAATTATAAGGCCTGATTGCTCATTAATCTTTTTAATAACTATCCCTCCGTTAAAGAAGTCTTTCATAATTATTGCATTCACCATCTATATTGGAAACAACAAAATCAGATTCTAATCTTAAGTTTTCAAACAAAACATCTAAAGATCTCTCGTTTTTTTGTAATTTTAAAGCATCTGAAAGCTCTTTTTGTTTTTGATAAAAATCTGGTATATTCATTATCCATTCTTGCTCTAATTTTTCTAATATATATTTTTCATCATTCCGTTCTAGTTTAATAATATTGTACCAGTATGGATAAAACACTGCTAATTCTAAAAACTCTCTTAAGTTATTAGCTACTCTACCATATAATCCTTCTTGACGAACATATCCAATAGGCCCAGAGCTATAATGGCCTCCAATAGAGCCAAAATAATTTCTATATTTATCTAGGGCAAAAACAACAAAGCGTTCTGTACATTCAAATATAAAATCCTCTTTTTTTCGCTCATAACAAAGTGAAATACCACAAAGTTCCTCTAGTAGCTGATAAGTTCTGTCTGATTTATATTCTTCAGTACTCGGTTCAAATACAATACCAATATTGGATAGGGTCATTCCATCGATTGATAAAAACAATCCAGGTGTTCCCTCTGCTTTATTAAAACTGTAAATCCATTCGTATTTGCTCTTTAACATTTCAATGCTTTTTTCATCGGTATTTTCTTTTTTTAATTCATTATACTCTCTCTTCACCTCTGCAATAAAAGCTTCTTTTAGTTTTCTATTTTCCTTTGAAATAGGAAGTTTTTCAAAAAATTCTTCTATACATTCGTAGATAAAGTCCATTTGTTCAGCCCCTTTTTATTCCCATGTTCTAAATATTATTGATATATCATTAATCCTTTTTCTCCAAATCATATGATCATTTTCTTCGCTCCAATAATCTTCTAACAAATAATCCGGTTCTCCAAACTTCTTCTTCCATATCTTCTGTGCATTAGTATATCCACTATCTAGGCAAAATTCTTCTATGCCCCTATTCTGCAGAGTAAGATACATTACATTCAAAAGCAAATTCCCTATCCCTTGTCTCTGATAGTCAGGACGAACAAATACTGTCCCTACTTCAACTAGATCTTTCAATGCTCCATCTGTACAACTATTAATCAGCTCACTAGAAGAGCCATATTCGATTGAACCGATAATTTTATCATCATCTAACGCTATTAAAAAATATCGATCCTTCCCTTTACTATCTAAATCACTTTTTAAATACTTTTTCTTATCCTCAATTTCATCTTCTATCATATCAACCATATCCGCTAAACCTTCTCTAGTAAATGTGTCTATAAGTACTATTCTAAAGAATTTATGTAATTCTTCGATATCCTCAGTTCTTGGTCTTCTTATCTCGATATTATGCATTTTAAAATTCCTTTCTGGTAATATCTTTTCAGCATCTTGCAATAAGTATAGATACAGAGTTGTTGTATTTTCTATATTGTTATGACTTTTAAAGTAATATCACTGTCTCCTTGGCTTCCATCTTTCTCTATCAAATCATATAAATTAACCTATTCTTTAATTAATATGTCCAACATTTTTTCTGGATTATTTAGGAAGGATTTCATCACTATATAATGTTCAGTTTCTTGATATTTTACTTTTGTAAAACCTTCATCTCTTATTTCATATATTAGTGCATCTGGATATGCCATTATAATTGGAGAATGGGTTGCAATAATAAATTGTGAACCTAATAGAGCTAACTGATGCATTCTGGTTATCATACTCATTTGTCTCGACGGAGAGAGGGCTGCTTCTGGTTCATCTAATATATATAAACCATTTCCAGCAAATCGGTTCATAAAAACTGCAAAAAATGATTCTCCATGAGATTGCTCATGGAGTGAGCGTCCACCATAGGAATCTATAATTCTTGGAGCTACCCCATCTTTATCCAATTCTTCAATATTAGTTGCCATATTATAAAAACTTTCTGCCCTTAGGAAAAATCCATCCTTTGGTCTTTTTATTCCCTTAACTACCTTGATATGATTATGCAATTCTGAATGTGAAGCCCTTGAAGTAAAGTTGAAATTTTTTGTCCCTCCTTCAGGGTTAAATCCACATGCTATTGCAATAGCTTCTAAAATCGTTGACTTTCCCGTCCCATTCTCACCAACAATAAATGTAACTTTAGGGTCAAATTCTAAAGTAGACAGGTTCTTTATGGCCTTCAAGTAAAATGGATATTTATTAAAAGAATCTATTTTTTCTTTATTTAGCTGGACGCTTCTAAGATATTGCTCTATTTTTAATGATTTCATAAACTATTATTCTCCTTATGATTAGATTATTCAAAGAACTCTTTAGGATACACAACAGTTCCCGTAACCCCATCAAGACTACCATCTTCAAGTTCTAATGCCATAAATGATTCATTAGGTACATCAAATGGAGGCTTTATACTCCATTTACTAGCAGGCTGAAATCCAAATCGAGGATAATATTTTTCATGGCCAAGAACAATTACTGACTTGAAGCCCAAATCTTTAGCGATTTTTACGCCTTCTATAATAAGCTTACTTCCGATCCCTTTATTATGATACTCAGGTAAAACTGAAACTGGAGCTAATGCTAATGATTGGTGCTCAGCCTCATCATTCTTGATAATTAACTTAGAAAACATGATATGCCCCACAATTACTCCATCGATCTCTGCTACAAGAGAAAGCTCTGGTATAAAGGCATTGCTCTTCCTTAACCGATCTACTAAAAATTGCTCCTTATGATCGGTATATTCGGCATATTCAAACGCCTTTTCTATAATATTTTCAGATGTTTTATAATCCTTTTCTACTTCTTGTCTTATGATAATATTCATTTTTATCTCCTTTCAAAAATTTAATATAATACATCGTATTACGCTTTAATAGCCATCACTTTATTGGCTTTCCAATTTTTTTATCCAATCGCCACTGTGGTGCAATCCCATCATCGCCCCAATACTCATCAAGATATAGAATTTTATCATCTTGGAATTTGAAGAATGAAACTGCATGAAATGAAGCGCTGTTATCTGCAAGCCATACTCTTGCGATAGAAATCACTAAACTGTCCATGATATCTACTCTTTCAACATTACCGCACCACTCACCAGGATATTCACAATTAGCTCTGACATATTCTTCAACAGAAAAACTTTCATTTGTATTATGCCAATTAATTATAGCATCTGGTAAAAAGTAAGTTCTTAAATTATTTGCGTTCTGAGTGACAACATCTGCCCAAAAGCTGATTACAAATTGTTTTTTATCCACATTGCACACTCCCTTTTATGTAAATAATTTTTATTTAATATAATGTTAGTTCTTCGTATCTTTATTAATTCCTTGTATATTAATTGAATATTTCTCCACATGAAGAACTTCTCAAATTAATGAAAAAGTAGCCTATATTAACTTATTATAGGCTACTTTTATAAAAATCATTTTAACATTCCCACGAGCGCTACATCCTAATGCATTTTATTAAACAAATATTGCATAACTAAAATTTATTATCGCATGAGCAATTGTCGGTACAAGTATATTGTTGTCTCTAGTATACAAATATACCAATTAAGAAATTTATTCTAGTAATTTGTAAGCACATAGTCCATTCGATTGCATCCGATATAAGAAGCAACTGAACTGCATTTTGCTCGCAACAGATAGAATATGTTCTTATCTTTAATATCACTCAATGTTTCAAAATTTGCTTGCCCTTTACTTATAATAAGATCTGCTTTACTAAATTCTCTCCTAAACGCACTTGAGCAATCTTTTAATATGGTTCCTTGTGCAGAATGCCCATTGTCAATAACATTTACTAAGTTTACAACACCTGTACTTATTGCGTCGTCCATAGTTGCATCATTAACTATTGGACCTCCTTTTACCACATAGGTAACTTTGTCTACTGGAAGATTCTCTAGTAGAAATTTATCAAATATGATTTCGCCAGAGTTGTCAGCAATATATAAAATATTCTTTGACTTTTCTACTGCTTCTCGTAGCGCTGCTGTTCCAGTTCCAAAAATATCATGTTTAATACTGTCTTCCACCGACTTAACAATATCCGAATACTCTAAATTTAATCCAACTGAAAAATCTATAATATTTCCTGCAATGGCCAGCCTACAAGCCATATCGAAGCGATCTTCCGCCTTATCTAACCATTTTTCCTCAATAATTCTCTCATAAATCTCTTTTGCAATTTCATTGTACTGTTCCTTTAATCTCATATAAGGATCATTAATACCAGTAATATTCTTAGCATGTTGATGCATCCTAAAAGCTATTTCAGGTGCTGTTTCATCGAAATCCATTTCTCCTAATTCTTTCAAAGATCTTTTTATTATTTCTTCTTGCATTGTTACGTTGCTTGTCGCTTCTTCAGCTATTTCTACTGCTTGCCTAGCAAGGCAGTAAATACATTCACGTGATATTTTCATATAATCGTCTCCTTAAGATTAACATGATCTTTATAGACGTTCAGTACCTGTAACATCATAATATTCATCGGAGAACGGTATTAGAGAATAATCATAATTTTTTTGTATGGATTTCACATGCAGATATGGATTTGGGCAAGGTTCTATGTCAAAACAACTCCGAATTGTCTGTAATGCATCATCCTTTCCCTCAATAATTGTTTCAGCATCTAATTTTAGCAATTCTTCAAATTGCGCCTCATTCTTCCATGAAATTTGCTCTAAAGGACTCGTATCTCTGCAGGCAAGTATAAGACTCAAAAAATCCTTGAAATTATGTGCGATAGGCACTACATTATTCTCTCCGCAAGGCATAGGGCTTACTGCAAAAATCATATCCGTCTGTAAAGATGGAATGGTACAGAAATGAATACCATCCACACCTAAATAACCAATTATCTGTGCACCAACGGGAGTACAAAAGTATATTTCATCATTTCCACGCCATTGTAAACCTATGACACTACCATCAAAATTCATCTCATGAAACGTCTTGAGCAAACTGTCTTTCTCACTTTGCATATC
>JAEWHG010000016.1 GCA_023387935.1 Bacillota bacterium | reverse complement strand
AAGTACAAATTTCATCTTGACTTATATACTATTATTTTTGCAAGAAAAACCGTATCAAATCAATAGACTCAATACGGTTCTAGTTTTATTTGGTAGAGACGGTGTACAGCATGCAAAATCCATTTTTCTCATTATACTCATAAAGATGAATCCACTATAAAACTATATAATTTGACTAGGATGCTTTTTAAAAAAATCCACTCTTGGCTCTAAAAATTTAAGTGAATGCTCTTTTGGATTATCCATGAAATCATATATTGTTTCAAAAATTCTGTTCCAATCCCACAATTTTTCGTCTAAATTTAAATATTCTCTTATCATTTCTGTTCCCTCCGGTGCAATTGAATGCATTAGAACTGTAGCTATGCGAAGTTCATGAAAAGCGTCTATTAAAACTTGAGAATGGAGCTTTGAATCTTTATTTTCATCTGCTAGCTTCATATTTTTTGCCCAACGTTTATTAATGTTGCGAATATAAACGTCCATAAAGTTCATCACTGTATGAAATTCATATTTGTACATTAATCTTTCAAATTCAAGGATTGTTTTATAAGACTCATGTAATACATCGTCACTAACTGTACCTACTGGTATTCTATTATCATAGTATTGTTGTACAGTATAAAAACAAGATCGAGCAATTCTATTAAAAACATTTGTTAGCAAATTGCCCTCCTTTAGCACAGGATCGCTATCTTTTTCTGTAGCTTTAGGATTAAAAGGTTTAGGCTGAAAACTAACACTTCTAATTCCAAGACTTAAACCTAAAAAGTGAGACCTTAATTGCTCCACAGTATAATAATCAAGTAATTCTTTTGCAGTAGGTGGCTTCATTTTACCACTACTACTTGCTTTTTTATCTAAAAATAATATATGACTGTTTGCAATAAGATTAGGTAACTGAAGTTCTCCCTCTGTTGGATAAATTGCTATATCTTTATCTTGAGTAGCCATGAACATACCCATCTCTGCTAATCCATAAAAATATATATTATCTTCACCTATAAATTGATATACTTCTGACTCTAAAGAACACCACCAATCCTTCCAAGCATCATCTTCTTTATTTAATTGACTAAGATAGGTTTTAGTAAAAGATATCGGTGCCCAAAGGGATTCTGGCCATACCCAAAAAGTAAGATTATTTATTTCTTCAATAGATGGTGCTGGAACTCCCCATTCAATATTTCCAGTTAATCTAAATGGGACTAAAGTTTTTCCTGTACGGAAACGGATTGATTTCCCCGATAATACTTCACAAGCTTTATCTCTTTTTTCTAGATCGTCAAACACCATAATATAAGAAGACTTCTTATCTTCATCTTGTAAAGTATACTCCGGAAGTTGATCTTTAATTAAGTTTAATAAATCAATTTGATCTTTTTTTACATAAATAACGGGTGACTTTAAAAATTCCTTAATAGTCCTTATTAAAGATGGTCTACAATTAGGTATAGTTTCTAAATATTGAATCCACTCTTCTAACAAATTATTAAAGCCATCTAATTTGAAATACCAATTTGTAACCTCTCTCATTTCTGGTTTTTTACCAGAAAGTGTACTCTTAGGATCTATAAGGTCAACTGGCATATACTGATGGCCTAGGGAACATTCATCAGCATATCCTCTTTCGGAAGAGCATCCTTCAATAGGACATTTGCCAACTACTTGTCGTCCATTTAAAAAAACATTAAGATCCGCATCATAAAACTGGGATGTAGTTATTTTAGTAAGATGCCCATTTGAATAGAGTTTTTTTATAAATTCATTTGATACTTCTTTATGAATCTCTGAAGAAAGTCCAAAACTAGAAGCAGCAAAAAGATTGATATCAATATTATATTCCTCTAAAGCCTCCTTTTGACGCTTATAATTATACTCAACAAAGTCATTCATTGTTCCTTTAAACTCTCCTTTGCTAGTCAATTGACGATAATGCTCTGATATTGGAGAACCGTAACAATCAGTACCTGAGACAAAGATAACATTTTCTTTCCCTATTCTATCCCGCAAAAATCGAGCAAAAGTATCCGCATGAATAAAAACCCCACCTATATGTCCTAAATGAAGCTCTTTATTGCCATAGGGCATTCCAGCAGTAACTACTGCTCGCTTTGGAAACTTAGGTCTATTACTTATATTTATAGATTCATTTATAATATCCATCTTATTTTCTGTATCCTTATTCATATAGCATCCTCTCCTTATATTTATTAACTGCTATTTTTCTTTTACTCTTTCTATACAAGTTTTACATTTTTAAAATATTACCAACCTGCTAGTTCTTTAAAAACATCTCAATAGTCAATAAGCCTATACTTTGACAATAAAAAAAGCCCCCACCTCCAAGATTTTATAATCTTGAGGACGAGAGCTATAGCTTCGTGTTGCCACCTCAGTTTGTTAATATGTCACCATATTAATCTCTTTAAGTACGACATGTTTTATTTAACATGGTTATACTCTAGTTCTTTAACGGGAACAACCGTCACAGCATCATTTCATAAATCGTATGAAAATCCGTGTGCAGCTCCGAGACTTGTTTCAATAAATCATTCTTTGCTCCTTTTCAGCTACCAGAGCTCTCTGTTAAAGAATACTATTTATTTACTCTTCTCTTCACAGCTTTTTTGTTATTATAGTATTGCACAGTATATTATCATAATATTCGGCATTTGTAAATATTATTTTAATTCAAAGAGTCTTATATTAATATCTTTTTAAATCAGTATTGTTGTTTTATTTTTATCGCATTATAATAATCATTTTTTCATCTATATACTTATCTATTAACTTTTATAGATTTAAAAATAACTTGTTTTTCTAGTAAAACCCCAATTGAAATTCCAATAGCATATGCTAGTAAATCAGTCCATAAAAAGCCATAACCTAAAACCAATCCCCCAATTGTTGTATGCCTTATTGTATTTATCCATTGGGCCTGATATAACTGACTAATTTCGATTGAGAAAGAAAACAAAAGAGATACTATAGAAATCCAAAAAGTGTTTTTTCTCTTAAACAAAAATCCAAATATAAAAAAAATCATCAATGCCCATAAAATATCACCTAAATAGAGATGAATCCACTTTGGCAGATACTCAGAAAAACATCTTGATCCTAAACCTAAAATAATAACTACCAAAACTAATATAAAGTAAATAATTCTATTTCTTTCCCTTATCATTATTTTTTTATTCCTTTCAAAGATAAAATGTATTTTCATTTTATAAATATATTTTGACATCTCTTCAAAAAATCCTTTATATAAAATTAGATACAAAAATACCTCGAAACATAAACCAATAAATTTAATGCCTCAAGGTATTTATACTTCATTATAAAGTCTGATAGTAAAACTAATAATTTGTCAAAGTAAACCTATAGCTGCACATTGAAGCAGTACATACTTTATATTAATTAATGTTACCTATCAGTAATGTTACAATATCTTTTTCTCTTAAATTAACTTTTGGTTTTACCTGTTTATTATTCACTGTTACAGAGCCTTCGGTGATCAGTTCTACAATTTTTTCCCTACTAATATCTTGAATCTTCGAGGATAAAAACTTATCTAATCGTATTTTTGCCTGTAACGTATTGATATTAACTTCTATCTCGGTAATACCATCTCTCTTTACTTGCGCTATTTGAATTTCATCATACATACTTTCTTGAATTACAAACTCATCAACACAGTTCTCTAATCCAGACTTAGCTTTAAATGTATCAATTCCTTTATTCCATGTATGTCCATTTGGACATTTGTAAATTGCAAAGTGGAATATATTCTTTCCATTCGCATTTTGTCGTCTTTTCAATGAATCTTTAAACGCCACCTTTTTTCCACAATTATGACAATATCTCTCTTCTATATCTATTTTACCATTGTATATATTCCAAGTTAAACTCAATTTCTTCTCCATATTCCTTGCCTCCAGTAATTTTTAGTTTACGGAAAGGAATATAGAAATAAATTTCTTGTATTTTTATTTTTGGTAATGTATCAATCATAAACTTTTAATATACTCCTTCCGTTTATTGATTTAAGTCCATTACCTTAATAAAAGGTGTCATATGATCACCACCAATCAATGTATTTTTGTTGTACTCTATTTACAATTTAGAAAAGTTTACTTTTACCTTCTTAATTTTTAATCAATAAAAAAGACCATAAGAAGATATATTCTTCTTACAGTCTAAAATACAAATATCTGATCATTATAATTTAATGCAAACAAAATTAGATACAAGAGTAGTGAAAATACTTTTAAAAAAAGTACTCCAACGAAACCTTATATATCCTGTTTAATTATGATAATCTATTTTAGTAAGTAAGTTACCTTCTAAGTTGCTAATTTCATA
>JAEWHG010000203.1 GCA_023387935.1 Bacillota bacterium | reverse complement strand
GCTTTTCTATATGGATTTATTGATTTATGGAATAAGTGGACACATGGGTAAATTAATAGAGGATATAGCTAAGAAAGATTCCTATTGGAATAAAATTGGCGGAATTGATTCTGGCGTATCTAAATATTCATCAAAGGAAAAATATGATGTAGTGATTGATTTTTCCCATCCATCTGCATTAGATAATATATTAAAGCTTTGTAGAGAAAAAAATATGCCTCTGATAATTGGAACAACAGGATTTAATGAAGAACAACTAAGTCAGATAAGGTTGGCTTCTGGTGAGATTCCAATATTACAATCAACGAATATGTCTTTAGGAATGAACTTATTGTTTGCATTGGTTGAACAAACAGCGGCAATACTAAAGGATAAGGTAGATATTGAAGTGATAGAATCACACCATAACCGTAAGAAGGATGCACCATCTGGAAGTGCAAAAACCATTGTTGAATCCATAGAAAAGGGACTAGGAGAAACTAGAAAGCATCAACATGGTAGATCTGGAGAGTGTCCTAGAGAAAATGGTGAGATTGGTATACATGCAATTCGTGGTGGTAATATTGTTGGTTACCATGAGGCCAACTTTATTAATGAATTAGAAACAGTTAAAATAACTCACGAAGCCTATAATAGATCGGTTTTTGCACAGGGTGCATTAGAAGCAGCAAAGTTTATCCTTAAAAAGGGCCCTGGATTATACACAATGAGAGATGTGTTAAATATATAGGTATACAATGCCCATTTAGCTAACACTGCAATAGTATTAGTTTAAAAATAATAACGTAGGAGGATCATAAATGGACGCAAGAGAAATTATAGAATACATAAAGAATAGTAATAAAAAAACACCAGTAAAGCTTTATATTAAAGGGAATTTTAGTGAAATAGATTTTCAAAAATGGGATTTAAAAGCCTTTGTAGAAGAAAAAACAGGAGTTATATTTGGGCAGTGGAATGTTGTAAGGAATTTTTTAGATGAAAACAAAGAAGCTATAGAAGAATATGAAATAGAAAATGACAGACGTAACTCTGCTATACCTATGCTTGATATTAAAAACATCCATGCACGAATAGAGCCAGGTGCAATTATTAGAGAAAAAGTAGAAATAGGTAATAATGCAGTAATTATGATGGGAGCAGTTATTAATATTGGTGCTGTTATCGGTGAAGGCACTATGATCGATATGAATGCAGTTGTAGGTGGAAGAGGAACTATAGGTAAGAACTGCCATATAGGAGCTGGAGCTGTTGTGGCAGGCGTTGTAGAACCTCCTTCCGCTACACCTGTTATTATTGAGGATAATGTTCTTGTTGGTGCAAATGCAGTTATTTTAGAAGGAGTTAGGATTTGTAAGGGCGCTGTAGTAGCTGCTGGGGCAGTCGTAACGGATGATGTTCCGGAGGGAGCTGTAGTAGCAGGTATGCCAGCAAAAATTATTAAGTTTACGGATGATAAGACAAAGACAAAAACAGAAATTGTAGAAGTGCTAAGACATATAGCAGAAGATTAAAAAATTATTAGCTAGAAGGTGTTAACATGACTAGAAATTGGATGGATTTGGATAAAAAATACATACTTCCTACCTATGATAGACTACCAATTGTAGTAAAAAGTGCAAAGGGTATGATTATAACAGATGAGGAAGGAAATGAGTTTTTAGATTTGTTTTCAGGACTAGCAGTGAATGTATTAGGGCATTGTCATCCTGAAATACAAAAAGAAATAGAAAAACAAAGCAAAGAATTTTTACATATTTCTAATGTATTTTATAATAAGCCAGCTATAGATCTAGCTGAAAAAATTGCAAATAAAACTTTTGAAGGAAAGGTGTTTTTTACTAACTCAGGAGCAGAAAGCACAGAGGCTGCTATTAAATATATTCACAAATATGGAGCAAAAAATAATAAAAATGGAATTGTAGTATTTAAAAATAGTTTTCATGGACGCACTTTAGGAGCAGTAAAGCTAACGAGAATGCCTAGTATACAGCAGGATTTTCCAACCATAGATATGCCTGTTTATGAACTTGAGGAAGAAAACTTAAATAGTTTAGAAAACATTATAACTGAGTATAATCCTGCCGCGCTGTTATTTGAACCAGTTTTAGGATCTGGCGGTATACGGGTTATTACAACGGAGTTCATGGAAAAAGCTAGAGATATATGCCAAAAATATAATGCTTTATATTGTCTTGATGAAATTCAAACAGGAATGGGACGCAGTGGTAAGTTATTTGCATATCAGCACACGAATGTAGTCCCAGATATACTTTTATTTTCTAAAGGCTTTGGTGGAGGATTGCCACTTGGAGGTATATTAGTAAAAGAAGAACATTCTAATTATTTTAAACCTGGAGATCATGGAACAACCTTTGCACCGAATCCTTTAAGTGCTGCACTTGGAAGCAAAACTATTGATTTACTCTATGAAGGAGTAATTGAAAATGTAGAGGAAAATAGTACTTATTTATATAATCAGTTATTGAAACTAAGGGAGCGGTTTCCTACCTTTATAGGGGATATTAGGGGTAAGGGATTAATGGTGGGCATAGACCTACTACATGATCCTGCAGAGGTACAAAATCAACTATTTAGCCATAAAGTATTAGCTAACATCACTAATGGAAGTGTATTAAGACTTTTACCTCCATTAATTATAAAAAAGGAAGATATAGATTATTTTATAAATATATTAACTAAAATATTTTCTAGCTGGATATAATATAAAAAAGGGGGAGGCATATTATACATATATAGTATGTCTCTTTTCTTAGCTTCTTTTCTAGTAGGGTAACAGTGTAAAATACAAAATTTTCAGTAATATAATTGCAAACTATATAATTAAATGGTATAATCTTTATTATTGCAAATATTGAATTAGCTTTTTAAGTAAGAGCATATTAAAAATATTTGAGGATATAGCTCAGCTGGCAGAGCGCTACGTTGACATCGTAGAGGTCGTTGGTTCAAGTCCAATTATCCTCACCAATAAAACAAAGTAATAGCAAGGGTTTGATAGAAA
>JAEWHG010000182.1 GCA_023387935.1 Bacillota bacterium | reverse complement strand
GTGTTGCCCCACAACTTTTGTCGTTTAATGCAACTTTTACATCTTACTATACTCGGTTCCTTTTGTCAATAACTTTTTTATTTTCTTTTTATAAAAGTTTTTGACTTGTATCAGATTAAATCATTGTTATATGTTTTATTCTATAGCCAAACTGTTACCGAATCAGCTCAATTAGTTTAACTCATTCAAACTGGTTTGCCAAGAAGTTTTTTATATTTTTTAAATTATTTGAATTGTTTAAAAAATTAAATCATTTCTTGTGCAACATTGAATACTTTACCACCTTATAATTAATAAGTCAAGGAAAATAATTATTTATTTTATGTTATCTTATTAAACATTTACTTACATTTATAACCCCTCTTTATATTTATAATCCATTCTGGATTATAGGCTGATGTACATCCTTTATCTTTATTAAGTACAATTGCACTATTCCATCCTGCTTTATAATATAATGTCTTGTTCTCTTCTTAAATCATCTTATTCATGACTATATCCTGCTGCATGAAAAATAAGTTCATCAATTAAGATACTGAAAAACAAGAGATCATCTCTAATCGAATGATCTCTTGTTAAAAAGTTTTTAGTAATAGCTACATTCTAATACATACGACATAGAACTGTACTTTTCTTTTTTATGTATTTTTATATAATAAGTTCCTTTTTCTAAAGTATATACGCCACTAAAGCTATACATACCTTCTTTATAATCATCCTCCATGGTGATTACAACTTTCCCTTTTGAATTAATTACATCAAACCCAACATTCCCGTCTGAATAAAATGTAAAATCAAAATTAAAATCCATTCTTGATTTTAATGTAAACTTAAACCAATCCATATCGGTTTTGGCATCTGTAACAAATAAATTCCCTGTTGCGCCTCCTCCATTACTAATATTTTTAGCAGCTGATTTACTGCTTCCATTCATATTTTTTGCAGTAATAGTTTCAGCTTGTATTGTGTAAAATCCACATTTAGTTTCTAGCTGTACATAGTAAGTGCCCTTCTTTAGACTATAATTTTGATACATAGTATTTCCGTTATTATAGTTATAAGCAGTTATATTATCCTTTGGAGTTAGCTTCTTCATATTTTTATCATATAGTTGTATAGTAGCATCATGTACCTTATTATCTAATGGTTTTATTGCTAATTGTAATATCCCTTGTGGTACTGATATTTTGTATGTAGTTTTTCCACTAAATTTATCTTGGTATGCTAGATATTCTAATTTATTTTTTATACTTCGATCCTCTTCACTAATTGAATCAAGTGTAACCCTAAAATTCTCTATCTCATAAGATGACATATGCTTTTTAATAAACTTAAGATAATAGGTACCTTTAGGTAATCTAGTATAATAATCAGTAGTTCTGTTATTGTAACCACCAACCTCAAAATTATTACCTAATGCTTTGGTGCAGCTTTTATCTTCATATATTCTAGCTTCTAAGTTACTAATACCTTCTAAAGAAACAATGATGCCTCCATCGTTTTTCGTTGTAAACGGAAGAACTAATTCTGTAAGCGCTCCTCCAAAACTAATTAAATTATAGGTTGATTCTTCATCCGCCTGTTTTATTGCATTAACAGTCAATTTTTCAATATTTTTAGGGCTATCTATAAGGCGATACGTTTTATTAATTGAAGAGTATATACTAGCATAGGTATCACTGAAATCATTTTCACTATTATAGAGTTTATAATCAATTCTATATTCACCTTTATCAAGCTCAATATTTAAATCTACTAATCCGCTGTCCTTAGTTATCCCATCTACCTCGTACACAATTGTGCCATCACTTACTTTCTTTATCTGTATACTTATTTGTGAAGGTTTTATATCGCGGTCTTTCACCGTAAAATTGAAAATAATATTTCCATCTCGTTTCATTGTTAACCGTTCCGTAAAATCATCAGTGTTATTATCAAGATGAATCGTCCCTTTAAGCTCCATAATATCTTCTGCATAGGCATACGCTGGGCTACTTTTTACCGCAAAAGCTATCAGTAAAATAGACATAATTATAATTATTTTTTTTACAACCCCTGTAAATCTCATTAATACTCCTCCTTTATATTGTAATGGTTTATTTTACCACATCTTGTCATTTATGTAAATCCAAGTAAACTATAACCTGTTACATAAAACCATTATATATGGAGCATAAAATATAGTGAGCTCATAATATTGTTATAGATATTTAATATGAAACAAGGTAAAATATTGAAAAGAAAATTTACAGCTAAAGTGGTAGAATTACTTGTACTGTTGTACAAGTAATATATACTTATGCAAAATGTAAAGTCGCTCATTCCTATAAAGAAATAAGCGACTTAAAGTTATTTGTATTGATTTCATTCTGATTCATGAATAACATATCATGATCTAGATGGTTAGAATTATATAAAAATCTTTGCAAAATTAAATTATGTAAATAGTTCCTTCATCCATACTAACATTTCTCCATGTGTCCTATTCCCCCAATAACAATATGGGACTGCTGTCAACTCTTTTTCCTCCCATATAATATCAGTTTCTTTATATAATTCATCTGTTTCCCAGTTGTCTTGCGATATCTTTTTACCTTTAAATTTAAGAATTGTTGTTCCATTAAGTATGTCATCACGGTATTCTTCATTTATTAATTGTTTCGTATCTACAAAGTATGCTGGTAGATTACTTCCATTATCTATTTCTTCAATACAATAAACTAAAGGCCCTTTTTCAATTGCTACCTTTCCACTATCTTCCCGCACCATAGGATTTGCATGAATAAATTTCGGTAGTATGGAAAATTGAATTTCTATTTGCTTATGCACATTTATTTTTAAATATGCATGACCCTTATCATAATATTTTTTGTCAAATTCATCTCCATCCAATGAAATAGAATAATCATTCACATATCCAGGAATACGTACTGCTAGTTCAAATTCAATGTCCTTATTTCCTTCTATTGTTAGTGTTATCTTTCCATCGTATGGGAAGCTTGTTTTGCATATAATTATTACGTTCTTCTCTTTGATTTTCACAGTAACTTTACCTGATATAAA
>JAEWHG010000161.1 GCA_023387935.1 Bacillota bacterium | reverse complement strand
ACTATACTGCAGTTAGAGGATTAGAAGGAGTTAAGGAAGCGGCTATCGAACTACCAAACGGTGTTACTATTAACTCTATTGTAGTTCATGGTCTTGGAAATGCAAGAAAAGCTATGGATTTAGTTAAATCTGGCGAGAAAGATTATCACTTTATAGAAGTAATGGCATGTCCTGGCGGCTGTGTAACTGGTGGAGGTCAACCAATAGTTGATTCCGACTACAGAATGGATAACGATCTTCGATTACAAAGAGCTAGCGCAATCTATGCAGAGGATGAAGCCAAAACATTGAGAAAATCTCATAAAAATCCATACATAACTAAAATATATGAAGAGTTTTTAGAAGCGCCAAATTCAGAAATAAGTCATAAATACTTACACACACACTATGTAAAGAGAGAAAGATTCTGGAAATAGAAAATAGCATTTATTCTGTAGGATTGGAATTTCCGATGCTATAGTATTAAATTTAATATAAAAACCTAATTGCAAAGATATTCTAAGCAAAAGGGGGATGTATAGTATAAAACTTATGCCTTCTAACCTTTGTTAGAAGGCATTTTGTATTAAGGAGGGATTAGGTGGATAAAAGAATAGGAGTAGTAGGTATCGTAGTTGAAGATATTAACAATGCATCAAAGGTAAATGCTATACTTCATGATTACGCAGATATTATAGTTGGCAGAATGGGAATACCCTATAGAGATAGAGGCGTATCTATTATTTCTATAATTGTAGATGGAAATATGGACGAAATAAGTGCAATGACAGGCAAATTGGGAAAAATAAGTGGAATTAGTGTAAAAACAGCATTGACTAAATCATAAATAGAAAAATTCATCGGTATGCAGGTGCATACTAGATATTTTAAGGAGTGATTATTATGATAAAGAAAACATTACTGTATTTATTGATATGTATTATGACCTTGACTATTGTGCTAACTGGCTGTAGCACAAATAACAACGCTACGGAGGAAGTTACAAATAATAAAGAGGTAGAAGTGGAAGCAGAAGTAGAGGAAAAGATAGTAGAAGAGCCAATTGAAGTGAACATTGGTTTTGTTGATGGAATTCCTGCCTTAAGTATGGCAAAGCTTGCGAAAGAAACTCCTGTTATACAAGAAAATGTAACTATTAATTACGATCTAATTAAAGGCTCAGATTTGATAGTTTCTAAGGTTATGAATAAGGAAGTAGACATTGCTATAGCTCCATCCAACTTGGCATCAATTGCATATAATCAAGGAGAGACCTATGTAGTAGGTGCATTGAGTGGCTTTGGAAATCTATATGTAGTAGCAAGAGAGGATATTTCTTCAATAGAGGAGCTTAGGGGAAGAGAAATTACAACGATAGGAAAAGGACTAACACCGGATATAGTTCTCCAATACATACTAAAATCAAACAATATAGACCCATTAGAGGACATTACAATAAATTATATGGGTGGGGCAACGGAACTTGCACCTGCATTTCTTTCAAAAAAGGCAGATATTATAGTGGCTCCAGAGCCTATGATCAGTACGATTTTATCTAAGGATGGGACTGCAAAAATTCAATTTAGTCTGAATGATCTATTTGCCGAAGCTTCTGGAGCAGAACTAGGATTTCCTCAAACTGTACTTATTATAAAAAAAGATCTAGTAAATAGCCATCCTAACTTCGTAAATACATTTTTAAATGAGTATGAGGGTGCGGTAAATTGGGCAATTAATAATCCAAAAGAGTTAGGAGAATACGGTACAGAACTTGAAATTACAGTGCCTGCTGGCATTTTAAACGAAGATTCTATAAAAAGAATGAATTTAAGTTTTATTTCAGGAGATAAAATGAAGGATGTATATATGAAATATGTGGAGGTTTTATTGGAATTCGAACCAAAGACAGTAGGAGGGAAGCTTCCTGATGAAGGTATCTTCTTTACGAAATAATTCAATATTTATAATATACACATTTGGATTAATATTATTATGGCAATGGCTGTCTAAAACAGTAAATCAAAGTGTTATTATACCATCTCCAGTAGAGGTAGTTAGCTCTCTACTGGAGATATTAAAATCTGAATCAACCTATTTAATAATTTTTCATACTTTAAAGCGAACTATAACTAGTTTCTTTATTTCTTTAGCTTGCGCAGTTTTAGCTGGTTTCATATCTTATGTATGTCCATTATTTAGAAAACTACTTTCACCTATTCTATATTTTTTAAAGATCGTGCCAGTAGTTGCAATTATACTACTAATATTAATATGGACAAATAGTGAAAGTGCACCAGCCATAGTTGGGTTTTTAATGGTCTTTCCTCTTCTATACGAAGGCGTAGTAAACTCACTTTTATCTATGGATACTAAAATTTTAAATATGACAAAACTTTATGATGTATCTATTTACTATAAATTAAAAGATCTATACATACCAAGTATTTATTTTGGTATATGCAGTATAATATCTTCCGCATTCGGATTAGTATTTAAATCTGTAGTAGCTGGGGAAGTATTAAGCCATCCTAAGTTTTCTGTTGGTGGTGCCATTTATAGTGAAAAAAACTATCTAAACACTTCTGGAGTTTTAGCTTGGCTAATAATTATGGTTGTAATAAGTATCGTATTAGATAAAACGATGAAGACACTAGGGAGTGATAAAAATAGAAATTATAGATATTGAAAAGAGCTTTGGAGAAAATCTTATTTTAAATAAAATCAGCTTAATCATCCATCCTAACCAAATTAATGTAATTATTGGTCCTTCTGGTTGTGGGAAAAGCACCTTGCTACAAATTATTGCAGGATTAGATAAGGAGTTTCGCGGTACCGTTAATGGCATTGATACAAAACAGATAAGTTATGTTTTTCAAGACCATTGTCTACTGGAGTGGAAGAGTGTAGAGAAAAACATTATGTATGCATTAAGTGGAAAAGTAGATAATAAGCATTTTCTTGAATATAGTAGAGCCTTAGGGCTTACTGAGCATTTAAGCCACTATCCAAATCAGCTTAGTGGGGGACTACTTCAAAGAGTAAACCTACTAAGAGCTTTTCTTAGTCCTGGTAATCTGTTATTAATGGATGAACCTTTCAAATCATTAGATGTTAAAAGCAAGGAGGCTACAATAAATCTTTTCTTACAAGTTCAAAA
>JAEWHG010000167.1 GCA_023387935.1 Bacillota bacterium | reverse complement strand
TCCCATACCGAACACAGTAGTTAAGCCCTTCAGCGCTGATGGTACTTGGCGGGAAGCTGCCTGGGAGAGTAGGTCGTTGCGATATAACTTTAAAAACACAGTTGTACTATATACAGCTGTGTTTTTTTATTATTTAAATTTATAATTGTTTAAAAAACATAAGAAATTTAATAGGGTATAATTAAAATATAAAAAAGCACTAAACCTATAGTTTCACGTGAAACTATAGGTTTAGTATATATAGAAGTATAGTTGTAGTAT
Source organism: Bacillota bacterium (assembly GCA_023387935.1). Classification (GTDB taxonomy): domain Bacteria; phylum Bacillota; class Clostridia; order Peptostreptococcales; family Natronincolaceae; genus Alkaliphilus_B. The sequence continues at coordinate 5,996 of JAEWHG010000167.1, read as the reverse complement.
AATATAAATAAAACTTTTAGTAAAAGGAAGTGATCCTGTGAATAGTACGGAAAGAAAAAGTTCTATATTAAACAAACTAAAAGAGAGCATAGATCCCATTAAGGGAACAGATTTAGCAAAGTTATTTAATGTATCAAGACAGATTGTAGTACAAGATATAGCCCTATTAAGAGCCCAAGGGGAGGATATTATTTCAACACCTCAAGGGTATATGGTTCCTTTTAAAAGAGATGATAGAATAACAAAGCGAATTGTTTGTAAGCATGAAGGGTACAATGCTATAGGAGATGAACTTCAGATAATGTTAGACTATGGAGCCAGAATACTTGATGTAATAGTAGAACATCCATTATATGGAGAAATAACTAGTCAGCTTAATATAAACAATAAAATAGAATTAGAGGATTTTATTAATAACATTACTAAGAAGAAAGCAGAACCACTTGCTTCATTAACAGAGGGGATACATATTCATACTATAGAGATTTCCAATGAAAGGATTTTTCAGGAATTAAAAAAAGCATTAAATGAAAAAGGATATTTAATAAATGATTAATGAGATATTATGATTTGATTGGAGGAAAAGAATGAAAATTAACGACAGATATGTATCTTTAAAGGAGTATTGTATAAAAGCTCTTAATGGGATGGCACTTGGACTTTTCTCTTCTTTAATTATTGGGCTTATTTTAAAGCAAGTTGGTGAATTAGCTAATATTACGCTGTTAGTATCATTTGGACAGATTGTACAATTTTTAATGGGACCAGCTATTGGAGCAGGAGTAGCTCACTCAATTGGTGCACCTCCATTGGCAATATTCGCTTCTATTGCAACAGGAGCAATTGGAGCAAATACAATTTTTATAACGGAAGTGGGGACATATGGCATAAAGGTTGGAGAACCAGTAGGGGCTTTTGTAGCAGCCTTAATAGGTGCTGAAACTGTAAAATGGATCGCTGGGAAAACGAAAGTAGATATTGTATTGGTTCCTGCTGCCACTATATTAATAGGAGGATTAGTAGGTAGTTTTATAGCTCCTAGTGTTACAGCAATAATGACATTGCTAGGCGAATTAATCAATAATGTAACTGTGCTTCATCCCATACCTATGGGTATATTATTATCGGTATTAATGGGAATGATTTTAACTCTACCTATAAGTAGTGCGGCTTTATCTATATCTTTAGGTTTAAATGGATTAGCGGCAGGTGCTGCTGTAGTGGGATGCTGTACTCAGATGATAGGGTTTGCTGTAGCAAGCTATAAAGAGAACGGTATAGGCGGTTTTATTGCTCAGGGTATAGGTACGAGCATGCTACAGGTTCCTAATATTATTAGAAATCCTTTAATATGGATACCGCCTACATTAGCTAGTGCGTTTTTAGGACCTTTGGCAACTACTATAATTAAAATGGAAAACAACAGTGTTGGAGCAGGGATGGGTACCAGTGGATTTGTAGGTCAGTTTAGCGCATTTGCAACTATGGTTACTCAAAATGGAGAACCATACTCAATAGTTTTAATTAAAATAGCAGTCCTTCATTTTATTCTGCCTGCCTTGATTACCCTTATTATTTCCGAGTTTATGATAAAGCAGGGTTGGATTAAGTATGGAGATATGAAGTTGAATCAATAGTTGATATTGGTCTACAGGAAGGTTATAAATTCTTTTGGTTACAAGAAAAATAGCAATCAAGGACTGGTTTAGTAACCAGTTCTTAATTGCTTTAATTGTTCTATTGACATATTATCTAGATAATAGGACTTTCTAGCGAATTCTTGACGGGTAATAATATTTTTTTCTATTAATATTTCTATCAGCGTAGCTATTGCTAATGTATTCCTATAATCAATTTCCTTTAAATCACCAATTTGTCCTACCATATCAATTTGATTCATTTAAATACCCTCCTGTACCGTTAAAATACATATGTAATATTACATTTAGAGTATAGCCTAATAAGATTAAAATATTCAAAAGATATGTACAGTGGAACTAAAAATGTATAATTTTTATTTTAATGCATAGAATAAAAATAATTTTCAAATAATGCTTGAAGTTTTTATATAATTATGGTAATATACATTTCAACAATATATTTATACTACGAAGAAGAGAAATAGTAAGCAGGTAGCTTTTTAAGAGAGTCGATGGTTGGTGCAAATCGATGAAGTGAATTGTTGAATCCATCTCTGAGTGTTCTACTGAAAATAAGTAGGTAGAAACGGGTCGCATCCGTTACAATGCTTTAAGGTGGATTAGTTTAGCTGATCAACTAGGGTGGCAACGCGGAGTTAAGTCTTTCGTCCCTTTTATTAGGGAGGATAGGCTTTTTTTATTTTGAGCACTTGAAATTCTAAGCAAAGCTTAGAATTGAGTGCGACATAAAGTTTGTGAGTGGAAACGAACAAATTTTATTTTATGACCTAATCCAATTTTCAAAACTGCGTACTATACTATTTAAAGCGTGATATGAATTTTTAAATGGCATAAAATTAAAATTAGGAGGATTATTATGTTAGATATTAGAAGAATACGAACTAACTTAGATGAAATTAAGGCTGCAATGGCTAGAAGAGGAGAAAAAGACTTTAGCTTAGATGAAGTAGTTGAATTAGATGAAAAAAGAAGAGCTTTGCTTCAACAGGTAGAACAGATGAAAAATGAGCAAAATACTGTGTCTAAAGAAATTCCTAAACTTAAAAAAGAAGGAAAAGATGTTTCTGAAGTAATGGCTAAAATGAAGGATCTTTCAGCGGAAATTAAAGAGTTAGATGGACAGGTTAAGGAAATAGAAGAGAAATTAGAATATGCATTACTTAGAATACCAAATGTTCCTCATCCAGATGTACCGCAAGGAGAAACTGATGATGATAATATTGAGGTAAGAACATGGGCAGAGCCTACTAAATTTGATTTTGAACCAAAGCCACATTGGGATATAGCTACAGATTTAAATATTATTGACTTTGAAGCTGCCTCAAAAATAACAGGGGCAAGATTTGCACTATATAGAGGGCTTGGAGCAAGATTGGAAAGAGCGTTAATTAATTTTATGCTAGATTTGCATACTGGTGAGCATGGATACACAGAGGTTTTACCTCCATTTATGGTAAATAGAAATAGCATGACAGGTACAGGACAATTACCTAAGTTTGAGGAGGATGCTTTCAAATTACCTCAAAAAGATTATTTCTTAGTACCTACAGCAGAAGTACCAGTTACTAATATGCACAGGGATGAAATACTAGAAGGAGAAAAATTACCGCTATGTTATGTAGCATATACTCCTTGTTTCCGTTCTGAAGCAGGATCTGCTGGTAGAGATACTAGAGGTTTAATTAGACAGCATCAGTTTAATAAAGTAGAGCTTGTTAAATTTGTTAGACCAGAAGAATCTTATGCTGAACTTGAAAAATTAACAAATAATGCAGAAAAGGTATTACAGTTATTAAAAATACCTTATAGAGTAGTAAGAATATGCACTGGAGATTTAGGCTTTACTGCAGCATTTAAATATGATATTGAAGTATGGATGCCAAGCTATAATCGTTATGTTGAAATTTCTTCTTGCAGTAACTTTGAAGACTTCCAAGCAAGAAGAGCGAATATTAGATATCGTCCTGAAGAGAAGGGAAAGGTAGAATTTGTTCATACTCTAAATGGTTCTGGATTGGCGGTAGGTAGAACGGTTGCAGCTATATTAGAAAACTTCCAGGATGACGAAGGTAATGTAGTAATACCTGAGGTTTTAAGAGGTTATATGGGAGGAACTCAAGTTATTAAAAAGTAAAAACTAAAATATTATAATTAATAAGCAGTATATATCATTATATGTACTGCTTATTTTTATGGTAAATAAATCTTTGCTGGTTAAAATATTTAGTATAATTAGGATAGAGTAGATAGGAGGAAGATTAAAGTGAAAAAGAAAAAAAATATAAATTTTTTTACAAGAACTAATTTTGATTATGAAGAAGATAATTATGATAGATTGATAAATATGGAAAAAAATAATAAAGATTTTTTTACTAATAAAGCTAAGATAAAGAAACAAGAATATGATTATGAAGAAGATTCCTATGAACCGGAAATTAAAGAATAGAATTTAACGTGAAAATTTGAGTTGTAGAAATGTAAAAAGTAATAGCAATTATTAAAAAATAAAATTTATTATAAGGTGTTTAATAATTAAATACATTGGTATATATATAATAAATAAAATGTAATGATTACAAATTAAAATGATTACAAATAGGAGTCGTTAGTATGAAAATAACTATAGATAATATAAGAAAATATCTAATAAATAATGGTATTAAACCATCCTATACAAGAATTAAAATACTGGAATATTTAGTTCAAAAAGATTCACATCCAACAGCAGAAGAAATATATAATGAGCTAATAAGTGATATTCCAACATTATCCAAAACAACAATTTATAATACTATGAAACTCCTAATAGAATCTAATATTGCAAGGGGTATAACCATTGAAGACAATGAAATGAGATACGACGCAGATATATGTAATCATGGACATTTTAAATGTAATGAATGTGGTAAGATTTATGATTTTCATATTGATTTAAACCTTTCAAAGGAGGATGAACTAGAAGGATTTAGAATTATGGAAAAAAGCATATATTACAAAGGTATTTGTAATGGATGTGCAAAATTAAAAAATAATTAAGGAGGAATAAGAATTATGAATGTACAAATTGGATTAGATAACAAAGGTAGAGAAGAAGTTTCGAAGGTTTTAAACCAGTATTTAGCAAATTTACACGTTTTATATACTAAACTACACAATTATCATTGGAATGTAGAAGGGAAAGGTTTCTTTCAGTTACATTCCAAGTTAGAAGAGCTTTATGATAATACTGCAAAAGAAATAGATGAGATAGCTGAAAGAATTCTAATATTAGGCTTTAGGCCAGCTGCATCAATGAAGGAATATTTAGAACTTGCAACTTTAAAAGAGGTTAAGAGTGAAGCAATAAAAGGAGAAGATATAATTAAAGATCTACAAAAAGATTTTGAGGTTCTGATTTTAGAATTAAGATCAGCTTTAGAAGTTGCTGACAATAATAAGGATCAAGTATCAGTAGATTTATTCGTAGGAAGCATTGGTAATTTTGAAAAAACTCTATGGATGTTTAGAGCTTATTTAAGCTAATAAATAAAAATTTAGTTCAGATAGAGTTTTATAACGTTTAGTTATAAGATAAATTATACAAACTAGATTTAAATAATTAAAGGAGGGCCAGTATTTATCTAGATTAGCTAAATACTGGCCACTTACACTAAAAGCTGGTATAACAAGCATTAAGATTGACCTAATTTTAAACTTATGTTAAAATATCCTATGTACAATTATACTTTGCACCTGTAGCTCAGTAGGATAGAGCAACGGTTTCCTAAACCGCAGGTCGGGGGTTCGACTCCCTTCAGGTGCACCATTATTAAATTCAAAACCCCAATGCTTTATAGGCATTGGGGTTTTGAATTTAAGCTTTTATAGTAAGTACTAAATCTCTTAATTCTTCAGCCAGCTTAGATAAACCTTCACTAAATGAAGCAATCTCTTCCATAGATGCAGTTTGTTCTTCTGTAGCCGCAGCTGTATTTTGAACATTTTCAGATATATCTTTTGTCATATTTTCAATGGAACGTGCTGAAGATACTACATCTCCAGAACCTAATGCTACATGACTTATAGATTCTGTAATACTTCCTAATTGAGAGAGTACCTCTTCTATAAGAGTAGCTATTTCGTTAAATGAATTAGCAGCCTCATTAACCGTACCCTTTCCTTTTTCAATTTCTTTTTTACTTGTAGCCATACTCTCATTAGCTTTTGCTATTACTTGGCTATTTTTTTGAATAATAGTATAAATTTTATCTGTTGAGACTCTTGTTTCTTCTGAAAGTTTTCTAATTTCATCTGCCACTACGGAAAATCCTCTACCAGCTTCACCTGCTCTAGCAG
>JAEWHG010000090.1 GCA_023387935.1 Bacillota bacterium | reverse complement strand
ACTTTATAATAATGATATGTTGAAAATCCTGATATTTTAGCTAGTTCATCAACGGTTATTTTTTCTAGTATATGTTCATCAATATAGTCTAGCGTTTTCTGTATTAAATTTAAATAACACATCAGAGAGCCCCCTTCAATTACAAATTTACCTAGGTTAATTATATAATATCAATAAAAAATAAAACTTTCTTATCCTATTCTGTTATTTTAAAAAATTTATAGTTATGGGTCCTACTGTAGTACAAAAATGATACAATATACATACGGATATTTATTAAAGGGAGGAAAACTTATGAAAAAACTAATTTCATGGAATGTGAATGGAATACGTGCCTGCGTTACTAAAGGATTTTTAGACTACTTTAATAAAGTAGATGCAGATATATTTTGTATTCAGGAAAGTAAGCTTCAAGAAGGGCAGATAGACTTAGAACTAGAAGGCTACCACCAATATTGGAACTATGCAGAGAAAAAAGGGTACTCTGGTACTGCTATTTTTACTAAAGAAGAGCCTATTTCAGTAACCTATGGAATTGGAATAGAAGAACATGATAATGAAGGCAGAGTCATTACATTAGAATTTGACGATTTTTATATGATAACAGTATATACGCCAAATTCCCAACAGAAACTTGCAAGATTAGATTATAGAATGAATTGGGAAGACAGCTTTAGAAAGTATATCAATGATCTTGATAAAAACAAACCTGTAATTGTATGCGGAGATTTAAATGTTGCTCATAATGAGATAGACCTTAAAAATCCAAAAAGTAATAGAAAAAATGCAGGCTTTAGTGATGAAGAAAGAGAAAAATTCACAGAGTTTTTACAGAGCGGTTTCATTGATACATACAGATATTTCTATCCAGATAAAGAAGGCGCTTATACTTGGTGGTCTTATATGTTTAATGCAAGAAAAAATAACGCTGGTTGGAGAATCGATTATTTCTGTACATCTGAAAGATTAAAGGATAAGCTAGTAAGTGCTGATATACATGCGGATATATTAGGGTCTGACCATTGTCCTGTAGAATTGATAATTAATATTTAAAGTAAAAAAATATGCTACGCCTTAGAAAAGGTGTAGCATATTTTTAATTTGAGGCTTTATTAGGTAATCTTTATATTCTTCTTGCTACTTCTGCAGCTTCAGCTGTTCCATTAAGAGCTCTACGTGCACGTAATGCATCTCCAATTGTATAATGAGGTATTTTATTCTCATCGCAATATGCTTTTATATCATCGGAATTACGAGATCTTGCTCCTATTGCAATTACTACAGAACTACATGGAATTTCTTGTAGATTACCATCTTTCTCTATAACCACAACATTTTCTTTAATTTCAACACATTTTGCACTTGTAATTGTATTTATGCCAGAGTGATAAAGACTTTCCATAACACAAATTTTACGTAGCTGACCAAGATCCTTAGCTACTTGTTCAAGCATTTCTACAACAGTAATACGATCTGCATTTTCTGCAAGATGCTCAGCAACCTCTAGTCCAACAAGTCCACCACCGATAACAACCACATTTCCAGATGCAATAGTATTTCCAGCAAGTATATCATGGGAGTTCGTTACATGAGATAAATTACTACCAGGAATATTTGGTACAATAGGATCTGCACCTATTGCTATTATAACTTCATCAGCATTTATTTCCTTAATAACATCAGGAGTAACAGGAGTAGAGAATCTTATTTCAACACCTTCTCTTTTTGCCATTTCACCCATTGCAATAGCTGCATCTTGGAGTTCTTCCTTTCTAGGAGCAGCTCCTGCCAGTGCAAATTGACCTCCTAGAGAGCTTCCAGCCTCACATAATATCGGATTGTGACCTCTGCGTTTTAAAGTAATGGCTGCCTCAAGTCCTGCTACACCGCCACCTGCTATTAAAACCTTTTTAGGATTATTGGTTTTTATAAGAGCGTACTCAGCTTCTCTTCCTAATGCTGGGTTTCTTAAGCAAGTTATATACGGTACTTCTGTAGATACATAGGCATCAAAACAGCCTTGGTTACAACCAACGCATTTAACAATATCCTCTACATTTCCAGCAAGAGCCTTGTTACAAAACTCTGGATCAGCCAGTTGTCCACGGCCGATTACAACCATATCCACTTTACCACTTTCTATTATTTCATCTGCTTGTGCAGGATCATTTATACGTCCAACTGCTATTGTAATCATTCCCGTCTCTTTCTTTATTCTTTCTGCATTTGCAACATTAAAGCTTCTTGGCAAATCAACAGGAGGAACTTCATATTTTATTGCGGCAGATGAGAAGTTTCCACGGGACACATTTAATACATCAACACCAGCTTCTTTAGCTAGCTTACAAAATTCAATGATATCTTCAATAGACAGACCATTTTCTAAATAATCATCATGAGCTACAATACGCATAAATAGTGGCATGTCTTCTGGTATATTATTACGAATAGCTTCGATACATTCAATTGAAAATCTTACACGGTTTTCGAAAGACCCACCGTACTCGTCGGTTCTTTTATTAAAAGCAGGACTTAGAAAAGCATGTGGCATATAATTATGTCCAGCATGGAATTCTATACAGTCAAAACCTACTTCTACAGAACGTTTAGCAGCTTCTCCAAATGCATTAACAACTTCTTTTATAAGCTCTTTGCTTGCACCTGGTATTACCTTATCTGTTCCATGTATTGGAGTATCACTAGGTAGTATGATACCTTCATCTTGATAGCTGGCTGCTGCAAAACCTCCCTGCCATAGCTGTACACCAGCTTTTCCGCCTGCATCATGGATCGCATCTGTAAGCTGTTTTAATCCAGGATTATATTTATCATCATAAATACCTAGAAAACCTTTTGGAGTGGACGGACCATGTACGCCGCACACTTCTGTAAAGTTTAAACCATTTCCTCCTAAAGTTCTAGCCACATGATAATCGATTAGTTGTTGTGTAACATATTTATCATTTCCTGGCATCTTTGTCCCCATTGCTGGGAACACAACTCTATTTTTAAGTTCCATGCCTCTAATTTGTATAGGGCTAAAAAGATTATTAAATGTCATAAAAAAATCCCCCTTAAATTAATAAAAATTGATGAAATATTTTCAGTTTTTAATAAACAAACAGCTGTTAATAAGATTATAGATTATTTAACAAAGTAAATCAATATGTTTCAAACAAAATGTTTTATTTATTTTTTAAAATGCATATTAAAAAGGCGATCTCGATTATTTTATCGAAATCACCTTTGCATATCATCAAACGCCTTTTAATGTATTTATTATGTAAGTAATATACTTTAATCGTTCTTCTTTACTATTTATAATATTTTGATCAAATTTAGGTAAATCAAAGTTACTTGTGGGGTGTAAAATTGAAGATAAAAAAATCAGGCGATTATACTTAAATGTAATATCATTTTTATTAAAAACCTTTGACAATACATTATCCATCTTTCCATTCATAGATTCAGTTACCTCAACAATTTTAGCGGCAGTTTCATCAATTTCTTTTTCTTTAATAGATTCTTTTAGTATTGTAAAAATTCCTGGATATTTTAATGTATATTCCATTATTTCATTTGCAAGTAAAATGAGCTTTTTCTCATCATTATATTCATCATTCTCTAATACAGAGTAGGCTGAAATTGTATTATCTATATAAAACTCTTTTACATGACGCATCATTTCCTCTTTAGTACGAAAATAGTAGTTTATTGCACTTACATTTACATCTGCTTCTTTAGCTATGGCCCTTATAGATACGTTAAAAGAACCAGTTTTACCAATTAGATACAAGGTCTTGTCTAAAATTTTTTCTTGGATACTTGTTAGTTCCCGCATAGGTACCTCCTATATATAATAAATCCTTAAAATAATGCAATTATGAAAATATCTAATGATTATTCTAATTGTTTTTCAATATTATATCAAAAAAACGAACTACTTAATACTATATATGGTAAAAGTGATACAATAAATAATATTAACTACAATATATGAAAACTTATATTTAAAATCAATCTTAAATATTTTATTGCTAACATCTAAATAATATGATATAATGAACAAATTGGCAAAATAATCAGCTGGAGCTGAACAGAAGTATAAAAAATAATTTTTCAAAATAACCTTATCTCTAGTTTCAAAATTATTATTAAGATACTTTCCATTCTATTTCGAAGTACTACAAGAATACAATTTTTTTCTTGTCCTACACTAGAAACTCTAAAATTCCAATGTATATTTAAATGATAAAGTATGAAGTAACTATATTTATAAAGTAGATCTGTTTATTTTTATGCATTAAATCGAAAAAAATAGCTGGTTAAAAGCTAATATATATTATTAGTTTTTTGTGGTGCCATATTTTTTTACAATAAATAAAGAAGGAGGTGTTTAGATGACAAAAGAAATTATATTTTCACTTGTAGGTTTATTTTTAATAACTGCTTTAACGAATGTACTGGCTACACTTAAAACTATGCTGATGTCAAAAAACATTATGAATCCAGTTTATATTTTAGTATTTATAGATTCTATGATTTTTACAGCAATTATGAGTAAGGTGACTAGTTCTAACGGAATACAGTTTACTATTGCCTTTGCTCTAGGAAAAACAGCAGGAGTAATTATCGGTGGTATAATCGAAGATAGGCTAGCTCTAGGCATTTTGGAGGTTGATTTATTTTTAAACAATAAAAATAAAATGGTAGAAGTTGCGGAAAAGCTTAGAACAGAAGGATATACGGTTAATAATTTCCGTGCTCAGGGGAATAATGAGGACATACGATACAAGGTTGAAGTTGTTATTAGGAGAAAAGAGTTCTATGTTTTCCAAGATATTTTAGATGAATGTGGTGTAAGCAATCCAACTCTTAAAATTAAAAACCTAAGTAAAGTAAATGGAAAAATTACGACAACAAGAATTCAAACAACATAAATATTTAAGCATAATCTAATGCAAAGGGATGATAAAAATGTATTCTATGCAGTTAGGGAAAAAAACAATATTTTAAGAAATACTACACTTTTAAGAATGTAGTATTTTTTTATTTTCGATAAATAAATATATAAGTTAAATATAAAGAATAAATGATATAATAAGTGATATTAATTGTAATAGTCTGAATTGTTTGTATCGAAAATTAATCTTAAGATAAAAAATTGGTTTAAAAATTAAATATATTGGGGGATAAAAAATGAAAATTACAATCAATAAGGAGTATGTACTTGAAAAAGCACAAGAATTATTGGAATCTGATAGTCCAAGTGGATTTTGTTTTGATATTATGGAAAAAATCAGCACATGGGTCGAGGAACTTGGGTATGCATTTGAAACGACGAATAAGGGCTGTGGAATAATTACTGTACCTGGCAAAAGCAATGATAAGGTAATAGGCTTATCTGCACATGTAGATACATTAGGGGCTATGGTTAGGTCTATTACAAGCAATGGAACATTAAAATTTACCTTAATTGGGGGGCCTATAGTTCCTACTTTAGATGCAGAGTATTGCAGAATTAGAACTAGGGATGGGAAAATATATACAGGAACTTTTTTAAGCACAAGTCCGGCTGCTCACGTATTTGAAGATAGCTCATCTAAAAAAAGAGAACCTGAAAATATGGAAATAAGAATAGATGAGATAGTAAAATCTAAAAAGGGTGTAGAGGATTTAGGTATTTCTGTTGGTGACTTTATATTCATAGACCCTAAAACAACAATAACTAAAAGTGGATTTTTAAAATCTAGATTTATAGATGATAAGGGTAGTGTTGCTTGTTTGATATCGCTACTTGAGCTTATGAAAAGAGAAAATATAGTTCCTATATATACGACTAAGATTTTTATTTCTACATATGAAGAAGTTGGGCACGGATCTTCCTATATACCGGAAGATATAACTGAAATGATCGCAGTAGATATGGGCTGTATAGGTGATGACCTTAGCTGTACAGAATACGATGTTTCTATATGTGCTAAAGATTCTGGAGGGCCATATGATTATAATATGACGACACGTTTAATTAATCTTTCTAAAGAAAATAATATTAGCTTTGCGGTAGACATTTATCCTATGTATGGATCTGATGTTGTGGCAGCTTTAAGAGGAGGAAACAATATTAGAGGGGCATTAATTGGGCCAGGGGTCCATGCATCCCATGGTATGGAAAGAACACATTACAATGCTCTTGAAAATACTATTAAATTGATATATCTGTATTTAACGAGATAATCAATTTAATAAAATCAATTAAGGTATCCAAAAAAATTGGATACCTTAATTAATCTTAATAAAAATTAGTTATATTCGAACTGCCTTCTATAATGATATTAGGTTCTATAATCAGATTCACAGAATCAAGTGTTTCATCTATATCAGCATGAGGGTATTTTGCATCAATATGCCTTTTTAAATTAAATATATCGATATCCATATCTTTATACTTATTATATAAATTAAGACAGCCATTTCTTATGTCTTCTACAGCATATTCTGATAGTTTTTCTCTATCTTTTTTATTATTTAAATGTAAGGTGTTTTGTGCATATGCCACAGAAAGCTTCATATTTATTTTTTTCGACATATGTACAGTTTCTTCATTAGAATCGATACGGTTTTTTGTTTTTGTTTTTAAAATTTCAAAGTCCACTAATTTATTTTCTTCATCTGGATTCGGCACTTGTATATAACCAGTTCTCAAGTTATCAATAGCAATATTATAATAAAACATCTCGTCATAATTTAACTCATTAATCATTTTATCTTCTTTAAAAATAGCCAACCTTTTAATAAATATTCGATCTATAAGACCATTCGTATCTTTTTCTATAATATTAATTGCATTGATTTTGTTACCAAGTTTTCTGGATATAAGAAACTCATCGATTCTCAATTGAGGGTTTTTAGTTACAAAAGGATTATTTTCAGATAGATTAGATAGAAAAATTCCAATATATTTTTCTTCTTTTAATTTAACTTGCATTAATTCTTCTAGATCAACCTTAGAAACATATAGATATTGTCTAACTAAAAACTCCTGATCTCTAATGAATGCATCTAAAAAATTATCTAATCCATACTGAGCAGCTTTCTCACTAAATATGATGGCCTTATTTTGAGTGAAATTTAATCTTAGGCTGGAGCTTGAGAATAACTTTCTGATTGCCTCATAAACCGTTTTACCTGTCCCCTTAAATACAACTCTGCCTTCTTGTTCTGAGGTTTGACCAACACCTCTTATGCTTGAAAAGGCTTCTGCATAAATTATAGTATTATTATTTTCATCCATATCTAGGCCTAGAGATGTTACAAAAACAACTCTATTTACATCTCTATAATTAAAACAACCAGTTAATAATAAGGCTAGAACTAATGTCATTATTATTCTTTTCATTCTATATCATCATCCTTGATAAAAATATATTGGTTTATCTTATCAAGCTCTCCTGTGAGTAATATATCCTTATATTTAAAATTACTTAAGGTTCCAAATGGGTATAAATAAGGATATCCGCAGGAAGTAAGTCCTGCAATATGGGAGCAAAATAAAATAAAGCCGATATAGAAACCTGGTAAACCTAAAAGAGTTGAAAAAACTAGAATTACAATATTCCAAATAAATATTCCTGCTGATGCTTTAGGAACTAAAAATGAGGCGATAGAAGTGATAGCTACTATTAGTACTGTAACATGGGAAGTCAATCCAGATTGTACTGCTGCGTCTCCCAATATTAATGCGCCCACGATACTTAAAGTAGGCCCAATAGGTTGTGGAAGTCTAACTCCAGCTTCTCTTAAAATTTGAAAAAAGATAATCATCACTATTACTTCAATTACCATAGGAAAAGGTACACCAGCCCTAGAAGCAGCTACACGAAATATAAAAATATATGGGATTAAATTAAAATGGTGAGTAAATAGGGCTACATATAGTCCCGGCACCAAAGTTGACAATATAAAAGCCCCCCATCTTAAAAGCACACCCATATTGGACATAAACTTATTCGTGGTATAGTCATCTGTAGTATGAAAGTTTTCTATAAAGAAAAAAGGTGCGGAGATTACAAATGGGGTACCATCTACTAAAATCAAAACTTTTCCTTCGGCAAGATCTACTGCAGCAGTATCTGGTTTTTCAGTATAACCTATAGTATCAAAAGGAGTAAGCTTACATTTTAGCTCTTCCTCTATAGAGTTTCCATATATTAGATAGTCAGTTGTTACATTATTAAACTTTTGTTTAATATATTCTATAATGTTAGGAGGAGCACTACCTTTTATATAGGATATTGCTACTTTAGTTTTAGATTTTTCTCCTATAATAATACTTTCGAACTTTAAGTTTGGATCTTTTATGATCTTCTTAATAGCAGAGATATTATCATCTATAGATTCATTAAATCCTGCTCTAGGTCCCTTTATAACCGTTTCTGAAGAAGGAATTTCTATTGATCTTTTTGAAAAATTTTGAGCATGACAAGCGATAAATTTATTAAGAAAACTAAATATTATAACGACTTCTCCGGAAAGGATATGATCTATTGCTTTTTCTTTACTTTCCACATCAATAACAGAAGGTGTTTGTATTATTTCTGCTTTTATATTTTCTATATTATCAAATGGCTTAGGTGTTGTAATAATAGGTGAAATTATAAAATGGCTAATAACTGTACGGTCACAAGCATCCTTATCATAAACTATATAAATTATTCCTTTATCAACCTTTATTTCTCTATAAATTATAGAATCATTATTTTGTAAATTTTGTTTAATATAATCTAACCATATTTTATAAAACGTAGTTGATTCGTTCATATTAGACCACCTCAGTATATTTTGTGTGCTTTATGTAATAATATACAGAAAACATAACTTACATTATTAATTTTAAGGAGTATAAAATAAAATGGATAAATTTACATCAAAACATTATGCTTTTTTAATTTTAGCTACAGGGATCGTATCTATAAAAACATATCCAGGTATATTTATAAAAGATGGAGGGAGAGAAAGCTGGATAGGAGTTATTATTGCATCAATACTGGCCTTGGGCTTCTATACTTATATTATTGGAATATGTAAAAAGTATAACTGCTATAATTTTCATAAAATATACCAGAAGGCTTTAGGTGAAAAGTTAAGCAAGGTTTTTATAGGCTTATATATTATAACACTGTTTATGACATTGGTTGAAAGTGCCTCTGCAGAGGCAAACTCCATGCATACAAATATGTTATTGAATACTCCTGTGTGGTATCTGCTATTATTTTTTATAGTTCCAATTATATATACTATTAGGAAGGATATTGTAGCAGTCATGACTATTACTATGATTGGAATAGTACTGATAATGCTTGCAGGAATTAATCTTTCCATACTTACTGCAAGGTATAAAAGCTTCGAACGACTTTTTCCTATTTTTAGCCATGGGCTCCATAGAGGTTTTTTTCTATCTATAATGAAAATACTAGGACTATATGGGGGAATTTCTATAACCCTTCCTTATCTTGTTAAAATAAAAGATAACACAAAAATAATTAAACATACTGTAGTAGGTTATTTAATTGTAGCCCAAATGCAAATTGTAGCAGTATCTGGAGTTATAATGACATTTGGTGTTGATTATGCGAATATAATGCCATATCCAAAGTTGATACAAACTCAACAGGTGAGTTATATGAGATTTTTGGAGTTTGGAGAGCTTTATGTAATGCTTCAAATAGTAGGTGGATGGATTTTAAAGTATGTAATCTCATTTTATGCAATATTACTTTTAAGTAAGGAGTTTAATTTAAAGAAGAAGCATCTTGTATATATGACGTATATAATAAGTGTACTAGTATATATAGCAGCTTATTTTATTGCAAATAATTTATTTGTGCTCTTTTCGTTCTTCAATATATATGCATACGTTTGTCTCGTAAACTTTATTATAATTCCTTTTATAGTTTTTACTGTATTTGCTGCAAAAATGAATAAAGAGAAATTAAAGATCAATGTATAATATTTGTATCATATAAAATGAAGTCTTACCTAAATAATATATTATGGTAGACTTTATTTTGTTATAGGGATGAGAGGTTCTGTATTTTTTCTATAGGGCATCTCTTTGCTTTTGAATTAGCATATTGACAATATTAATTATATAATATAATATGGATATATTTACAATAACATTAATTAAAAAAATTTAAGTTTGTTTTAATAAATTAAAGGAGGTAAAAAATTGAAAGAACAAAAAAATCATAGAAAACCCCTAATTTACTATTATATAGTAGTTATGCTAATTCTGACATTGCTGAATGCATTAGTATTTCCAGAGTTTTTAGATAAGCATATAGAAGAGGTTGACTATGGAACTTTCTTAAAACGTGTTGAAGATGGAGATGTAAGTCAGGTTCAAATAGAGGGAAATCAAATTTCGTTTTTAGTAAAAAATGAAGATGAAGAAGATAACATATATGTAACAGGGCTTATGGAAGATCCTGATTTGGTAAATAGGCTATATAATGCAGACGTTAAATTTACGAAGGATATTCCAAAGGAAATTTCACCACTTCAGAATTTTATTATGACATGGATACTTCCTATGCTCATATTTATTGGACTTGGACGAATTTTGACAAAACAAATGCAAAAACGCATGGGTGGAACAACTGCCATGACCTTTGGTAAGAGTAATGCTAAAATTTATGTTCAAGCAAAAACAGGTAAGACCTTTGCCGATGTGGCAGGTCAGGATGAAGCTAAAGAGGCATTAACTGAGATTGTAGATTTTCTTCATAATCCTAAAAAATATGCAGAGATCGGGGCAGTCTTACCTAAAGGAGCACTCCTTGTTGGACCTCCTGGTACTGGAAAAACCTTATTAGCTCGTGCCGTTGCAGGAGAAGCGAATGTGCCATTTTTTTCAATATCTGGATCAGAATTTGTGGAAATGTTTGTAGGTATGGGAGCAGCAAAGGTTCGTGACCTATTTAAGCAAGCTAACGAGAAGGCTCCTTGTATTGTATTTATAGATGAGATTGATACTATCGGTAAAAAACGGGATAGTGGTGGTATTGGTGGAAATGATGAACGTGAACAGACACTGAATCAACTTCTTACAGAAATGGACGGATTTGATGGTAAAAAAGGAGTGGTTATTCTTGCTGCAACCAACAGACCAGAAACCCTTGATAAAGCTTTATTACGACCTGGACGTTTTGACAGACGTATTCCAGTGGAGCTTCCAGATCTTGCAGGGCGAGAAGCCATTCTAAAAGTCCATGCTGAAAAAATAAAAATGGAAGAAAAGATTGATTTTAATGTAATAGCAAGAGCAACTGCGGGTGCTTCTGGTGCAGAGCTTGCTAATATTATTAACGAAGCAGCCCTTCGTGCTGTAAGAATGGATAGAACATTAGTTGCTCAGGAAGACTTAGAGGAATCCGTTGAAGTTGTAATTGCAGGTTATCAAAGAAAAGGTGCAGTAATATCGCCAAAGGAGAAAAAGATTATTGCATACCACGAAATAGGCCATGCATTGGTGGCTGCAAAGCAAACTGACTCTGCTCCTGTCCATAAAATTACTATTATTCCTAGAACATCTGGTGCTTTAGGATATACAATGCAGGTAGAAGAGGATGAACATACATTAATGAGCAAAGAACAAGCATTTAATAAAATAGCTACTTTTACGGGTGGACGTGCTGCCGAGGAGCTCGTATTTGGCACCTTCACATCAGGCGCTTCAAATGATATAGAGCAGGCAACAAGGATTGCACGTGCTATGGTTACGCGTTTTGGAATGAGCAAGAATTTTGATATGATGGCTTTAGAAACAGTTAATAATCAATATTTAGGTGGAGACACTTCTTTAGCTTGTTCACCTGAAACGGCTGCAAAGATCGATGAAGAGGTTTTGACTATTATTAAAACTGCCCATGAAAAAGCAACTGGTATTTTAAAGGAAAATCAAGATAAGCTACATGAATTAACAAGATATTTACTAGAAAAAGAAACGATTACTGGGGAAGAGTTTATGGATATTCTTACTAAGGATGATGTAGCGATAGAAAAGTCTAATAATATTATTCTCAAGGATGGTGTAGAATGAGTATTATAAGTCTTATAAGTCAATTAATTTACACCTTACCAGCAGTGCTTATAGCAATATCCATGCATGAGTTTGCTCATGGATATGTTTCTTATAAACTGGGAGACCCTACACCTAAGGATATGGGACGGTTATCAGTAAATCCTTTAGCACATCTTGATCTAGTAGGTGCTCTATGTTTAATGTTTTTTCACTTTGGATGGGCAAAACCTGTAGGCGTTAACCCTTATTATTATAAGGACAGAAAAAAAGGAATGGTGCTGGTTGCTCTTGCAGGACCTATTATGAACTTTTTTATTGCTTTTTTAAGTATTGCAGGTATGGGGTTGATTTTAAAAATTACGAATGGATACGCTGGTAAGATTCTTATATATATATTTAACTTCTTAAATTATCTGTTTATAATAAATATTGGTTTAGGGGTATTTAACTTAATTCCAGTTCCGCCTCTTGATGGATCTAAGGTAGTGGGTGCAGTGCTTCCTTCTGATCAATACTTTAAATATATGCAATATGAAAGATATGGTACAATTATATTATTAGCACTTCTATATTTAAATATATTAGATATGCCACTTAGTATTATACGAGGTGGGATAAGTGAATTTATGTGGACCGCTGTAAGCTTTATATTTAGATTAAATTAAAAAAGAATAATTGTGAAAATAAAATAGTCGGTTGGCAATTTTTTAAAACACGTAATCTCTGGCATTAGCCAGTGCTTACGTGTTTTTTATATAAATTTTTATTGACATAGGTACTATTCTGCTTTAAAATGATATAAACATTGAATAATAATTCACATATTAGAATAAATATACGAAAGCGCAGTTCCTATTTATACACAAATATAAGATTAGAAGACATATTAAATTGTTAGCTATAAATCTATGAAAGGGGATTGGTATAAATGATTGCTATGAAATTACCACAGTACACTATTGGGGAAGGGGTTTTAGAGCGTATAGGGGATGTATGTAAAGAGTATGGAGAAAAAGCTCTAATTATAAGTGGTGAGAGAGCATTAGAGAAAACAAAAATTACCATTGAAGATTCTTTAAAAAAGGCTGGGCTACAAATAGCTGATTTCTTATGGTACGGAGGGGAATGCAGCTATAAAAATATAGCTATGCTTAAAGAAAAGACAGAAGGGCAGCAGATCGATATGATTATTGGTGTTGGAGGAGGAAAGGCTTTGGATACTGCAAAAGCTGTAGGGGAAAAGGTTGGAATTCCCACAATAACAGTACCAACAATATCCTCCACATGTGCTGCAACAACTATGATATCTGTAGTTTATGAGGATAGTGGAGATTTTAATTCCATATATTGCTTAGATAAACCGCCAGTACATATTTTAATTGATGCTGAGATTATTGCTAAGGCTCCTCCTAAATATTTATGGGCGGGTATTGGAGATACAATAGCTAAATATTATGAAGTAGAGGCAACCACTAGAGGTAAAAAACTACCCCATAGTATTGTAATGGGCAAGAGTCTAAGTCCTATGTGTGTAAATTCGTTAGTAAAGTATGGAGCTAAGGCTCTGGAAGACAATAATAAGGGAACGAGCTCTTTTGAATTACAGGAAACGATTTTAAATATTATTATTACTACAGGTTTTGTATCTACATTAGTGGGAGAGATTTACAATGGAGCATGTGCCCATGGGTTATTTAATGCATTAACCTCCTTAGAGCAGATTGAAAAAAATCATCTTCACGGTGAAGTTGTATCCTATGGCGTGTTAGTAATGCTAATGATGGATGATCAGTATGGAGAAATTGATCGATTAATTCCTTTTTATAAAGAAATAGGGCTACCTACATCTTTAAAAGATATAGGAGTAGCTAATACTAGAGAATATTTAGACCCTGTATTAGAAAAGGCAGTTCATATGGATGATGTAGCTAAAATGCCATACAAAGTTACTAAGAATATGTTTTTTGAAGCTATTGAAAAACTAGAGAATTTAAAAATAAAATAATAGATAAGCTAAATGTAGCATTTGATAGAATTGAAAAAATGAATATATTTTCTGAGTAGAGATAGAAATCCCTAGAAAATCATGAGTGCTGGTTGTCTAGGGATTACTTTATGATAAAACAAAATAATTTTTTGATTATACATTTAAAAACTGTTAAAATATTATCGTGATAGTATTTGAAATTAGGGGACTAGTCTAAAAATTATAATATATTTACGATAATAATAGAA
>JAEWHG010000027.1 GCA_023387935.1 Bacillota bacterium | reverse complement strand
TATTTATTGAGCACTAAAATCGTAGAAATCACAAAGGATCATATAATAATTGTCAAGTTCAACGCCATTTTCATTATATTTAGTTAATTGAGCAGAACCAGCTCCTCCTGCTATTTCATTCACTATTTTGTTTAGTACTGCTTCATCTAAATTTCCATTCGTTCTACCTTCAAGTACTTCTATTGCATAATCAACACCTGCTTCAACCATTAGCATATTAACAGGAACACTCCAAGTAGACATTCTTCCTTCTTGACCAGCTTCAGTAAGTTTAGCACCAATAGAATCAATCATATATTGAACATCTCCTTCATGGCCAGTTACATCTATATTAAGAGCAGCTGGATATCCATGGTATGGACTTGGGCAACATTGTTGTGGGAATATAGCCCCTTGCTCAAGTATTGAAAGAATTAAAGGCTCTTGCATTGAGCAGTTTGTTGAGAAGAATGCAGTATCCTTGCCATATTGTGCTATTTGACGTGGAACATCTTCAAGTATAAATTGTTGTGCACCGGATACGCCAGCATCACCCGTTGGATCTGGAGCTGTAACGTCAACAAAATTTATGCCTAATTCTTTACATTTTTCAACCATAAGCTCACGACGTGCAGCTATCGTTGCATAGGATAAGTGACGTGCAAATGAATAATGTATAAAAGTTTTTGCACCCATGTCTGCAGCTTTCTGAGGAATTGATGAACCCATAGATATTTCATCAACTAGCATTACTATATCTGACTTACTAGAAATTGTTGCAGGATCTTCTGCAGCTACGCCACTTATAAATAGCATATCTGGACGAGTTTCACGAACCTTGTCAATAGCTGCAGATGCTCCAGGAACAGCTTGAACAAATACGATTGCTTTTACATTAGGATCTGATGATAATGCAACAACGTTCGCTATTGTTGTTTCTGTTTCAGACGAAAAGTTATCAGGATATGTAGCAGTTACTATTTTATCGCCATACTTAGCAGCCATGTTTTGTGCTGCTTGGTACTCTTCTTCACCTTGGGACACAGTACCAGTAATTATGCCTATTTTGTAATCAGGATCTTCTGATGGAGCTACCGCTGGAGTTTCAACCTGGTTTGGTTCTGCCGGAGCTTCAGTAGTACGACATCCAGCCAAAGAAACTACCATCATTAAAGCCATAACTAAACACAAAAATCTCTTAGTCATTGAAATTTCCCCCTTTAATTTGTTATATCTGTATCTTCGAATTAATTAGAAGATTCAGACTATTATGATACAAGTTATATTATACTACCAACTTATTCTATTTTCAATTAAATTATTCTTCAACTTAATAAGAACCTGACCCATTAACGTAATCATAGATTGCTAATGGATCCCGGGAACCTCATTGCATTCACAATAAAAACCTATGGTAGCCCATAGGTTTTCAGTAGATCATTTTTATTATAAATAATACATTTTCATTTATTACTATCACTATTCCAATTTTCTCCATTCCTCTTCCTTAAATCCAACCAAAACAATATTCTCACCTATAATAATAGGCCTTTTAACAAGCATGCCATCAGTAGATAAAAGTTTAATTTGCTCGTCCTCCGACATATTTGGAAGCTTATCTTTTAATTGCAGATCCTTATACAAATTTCCACTTGTGTTAAAAAATTTCTTAATAGGATATCCACTTTTACCTATCCATTCCTTTAATTCATCTTCATTAGGATTATTTTCTTTAATCTGTCTTTCATCATATTCTATATTATTTTCTTCAAGCCACTTTTTAGCCTTTTTACATGTACCGCATTTTGAGTAGCAGATAAATAAATATTTCATCCTGTATCCCTCCATTAGTATTCATTAATTATTGTCTATAATCATTGAGTATCAAAGTTCCTGAACATCTTTAAAATTCTATTTTTCTTAATATAAGAATATTCTACCACTATGTATTATTTGGTACAAGTTCTCAAGGACTGTATCTATAATAAACATATATTAAAGTATCCCCTACCATTTGTTATTACTGTAGATATTCGACTTCTATAATTAATAAAAAATACACACGATTACAATTTCGCCCATGTATAACTTTTACAATTCACTCAAAACATGGTGTTAACCTCTCATTTCGATTTATATTTTATATGAAAACTATTAAATACCTATTGATGTAGTCATTACCCTCCATAGTAAACTATTAGTAAGCTAAATAAATACAATTTATTAAATAGGAGGTAATCTATATGTCATCTTTAAATCTTACATTTAGACTTCGTCATTTCAATATAAATATTCATATTAAAAAGGATATGTCTAAAGAAAACTCCAAACTAGCATCTATTCTTAGACATGAGATGTTAATTAAAGAATGGGAAGCAAAACGAGATGCTGAACAGATAAGATACCATTATTTAAGTGGAAGGCTGTAACATAAAATAAAATCCCCCAATATAACATAAATAGTATAAAATAAAAATAAATGCTTTATAAAATGGGGTGAAATAATGAATATTTATGAAAATATATTAAAGGAACAAAAGAAATACCTTGATGATTTAGGAACTATAAAAGTTCATATGCGTATAGAGGCCTTGAAAAAACTTAAGTTAGCTATAAAGAAATATGAAGATAACATAATAAAAGCTTTAGAAGAAGATTTGGGAAAGCACAGCTTTGAAGCGTATTTAAATGAAGTTGGATTTGTATATAACAGTATAGACTATGCTCTAAAGAATATAAAAAAATGGACTAAAGCTAAAAGAGTAAAAAATGATATCGCTCAACTTCCTGGCAGGTCAATGATATATAATGCGCACTATGGATCTGTCTTAATAATAGGACCTTACAACTATCCATTTCAATTGCTAATAGAACCTCTTATAGGTGCAATAGCAGGCGGCAATACTGCGGTTATAAAGCCATCAGAATTTACGCCAAATGTGGAAAGTATCATAGTTAAAATTATAAATGAATTTTTTAATAAAAATTATATATACGTAGTTACAGGAGACTATAAAGTAAATAGTATTCTATTA
Source organism: Bacillota bacterium (assembly GCA_023387935.1). Classification (GTDB taxonomy): domain Bacteria; phylum Bacillota; class Clostridia; order Peptostreptococcales; family Natronincolaceae; genus Alkaliphilus_B. Next base: position 6,736 of record JAEWHG010000027.1, on the reverse strand, counting down.
GATCTACCCTTCGATTATATATTCTTTACAGGTAGTATAAATGTAGGAAAAATAGTTATGGAGAAAGCAAGTAAAAATCTTATCCCTATAACATTAGAACTTGGTGGAAAATCCCCTGTAATAGTTGATAATACTGCAAATTTAAAGATAAGTGCTAAGCGTATAATGTGGGGTAAGCTTATTAATGCTGGTCAAACCTGCATTGCTCCAGATTATGTTTTAGCCCACGAAGACATAGCAGATAAATTATGTGAAGAATTTAAAGCTGCTGTCATAGAATTCTATGGAAAAGATATTATCAATAACAAGGAATTCGGTCGTATCGTCAACGAAAAACATATGCATCGATTAGCTTCTATACTAGAGGCAGATAAAGAAAAAATAATATTCGGTGGAACTATTGATATTGCTGATAGATTTATTTCGCCAACCATATTAAAGGATGTAACCTTAGAAAATAAGGTAATGAAAGAAGAGCTATTCGGACCTATATTACCTGTTATTAAATACAGAAATATTGAGGATATAAAGAAATATATCAATGCAAATCCAAAGCCATTGGCTTTATATGTATTTTCGGAGAACAAATCATTTAGTGAGGATATGCTCAATAGATTTTCCTTTGGCGGTGGATGTATCAATGATACAATCATTCATGTTGCATCAAAATACTTACCTTTCGGCGGAGTAGGCACTTCAGGAATAGGGCGTTACCATGGTAAAAATAGCTTTGAAACATTTACATATGAGAAAAGTATTGTTAAAAGATCTTCTAAAATAGATATTCAATTAATATTTCCACCTTATAAAAACAAGATAAGAATAATAAAAAAATTTATGAAATATTAAAAATCCAGCAGCTTAAAATTTGGGCTAATCCCCCTATTTCTAGCTGCTCTATTATTTATAAAGCAAATACTTTTTAGTGTGCCAAAATATTTTAATAGTCTTAATCTATATTTCTTCTATAATCACTTAATTTTTTTCTTTTAAAATGACATATATCATACCTATTTCCAATTATTTCGTGATAGAATAGAGTAAAAGTCTTAAGGAGAGAAATTATGAATAATTTGATTTCAGCATTTATAGGCGTCATAATAGCTGTAATGCTTATGTTTAATGGAGTATTATCTGAGAGTACTGGAAACTATACATCGAGTGTATTAATTCACATAGTTGGACTTTTTTCTATTACCTTAGTTCTTTTAATCAGTAGAACTAAGCTTAACTTTAAAAAGAACTTTCCTTTATATTGGTATAGCGCTGGAGCAGTAGGTGTTTTTACTGTACTTTTTAACAATGTAAGCTTTATAGCATTAGGAGCATCTGTAACTTTGGCTTTAGGATTGCTTGGACAATCTATTTCATCCATTATCATAGATCATTTTGGATTATTAGGAATGAAAGTTATTAAATTTGAAAAAAAGAAATTTATAGGTCTATTATTTATCGCAATAGGTATTATTGTAATGACTATTTTTTAGAGGAGAGAAAATTATGTTATACATATTTATAGCAATTTTAGCAGGTGTTTCTATTGTAATTGGTAGGGTTCTCAATGCAAACTCAGCAGGAAAAATTGGGACCTTTTCAGGAACTTTCTTCAACAATCTAATTGGATTGTTGTTTTCACTAATATTTCTACTTATAAGCAATGAAACTCTTAATATATCTGCCGCAGTATTAAAGCCAATCCCTTTATGGGCTTATTTAGGTGGATTATTCGGTGTGTTGGTAGTAGTTGTATCAAACTACATAACTCCAAAAATCTCTTCATTTTATTTGACCTTTTTTACTTTTATAGGTCAATTATTTGTTGGTATTATGATCGATTACTTTATTTCTAATAAATTGTCTATAGGTAAAATTGTTGGAGGATTTTTAGTATTAGCTGGACTAACCTATAACCTGCTAGTGGATAAACAAAATTTAGGTTCAGATGAAGTTTAAACTTCTACTGAACCTAAAAGATATGCCACTACAGTACACAATTGTTATTTCTTTGTAACCCTTCTATTAAAGGTACATCGATACCCTTCTTCATTATTTTCTGCATAAATATAAAATCTATAAAATGTACGAGAGCCATTTTTAGAATCCTTACTTACCTTCATTCTACCTGTATTAATAAATCTAATAGTTTCTGATTCTTTATCACTTGTAGTTGCAAGATTTAACGTTAAATCGTCATTTTCACCTTCCTCGTCCATATTGTAATCAATGGAAAAGCTAGTAATTTGCCCTTTAATAATTGTGTCATTATCATTATTCAATATTTCTATAGGTAATTCCTTCTTCATTGTCATTACTAAAAATCTGATAAAAGATGCATATTCAGATGCAGATATTTTATCATCATATGTATATTCCAGACACCTATCTAAATTTTCAGAGGATATTGTATTCTTCATATATTAATTACTTCCTTTCTTATACTAATGTATATCTGGTTTCATAAATCTATTAAACATTGATATTATCTCTATACACTTCATTGTTTTCTGCTATTTCCCTACATTTGCTTATTTATTTGTCCACATCACACTAAAGGCATTTTATCACTTTATATAGTTTACAACAAGGTTATTGTCATTATAATATTTTATAATGACGGATAAACAAGTTCTATAATTAATAAAAATACACACGATTACGGTTTCGCCCATGTATAACTCAAGCTAAAATTTTTTATTTATAAGTAATATTATTTGAGATCTTTTAATATAAACTAGCAACTTACCTTTTTAAAGTTTTATATTAAAACTTCTAGTTAAAAATAAAGTACTAAAAATGATGATATATGAATTATAGCCAATATTTAGTTTGTAAAATTCAAAATATTTGTAAATTATAACAAATCAATTTGTTACACAATCAAGTATAATTAAGATAACACATTGATAATTTTTAAACAATATTATTGTGCACATTATAAAAAATTATCAAATTCTGACTATTTAATAAGAAAGGATGATGCATGTCACAAACAAATATCTGATACCTGCAGAGTATAAACCAAATTTTTCTTAAGAGGAGGAAAATAAATGAGCAAGATAAAAAAATCAAATAATGCTCCAATTGAAGACATTAGTACTTTGGGGCCATTTAAGGGAATAACTCTTGGTGTTCAGCATGTATTTACACTATTTGCTTCAACGGTATTAGTTCCAATTTTGACAGGTCTTGATATTGGCGTTGCTCTTATTATGTCTGGTATAGGTACACTGCTTTTTCATTTTATTACTAAAGGTAAAGTACCGGCCTATCTGGGTTCATCTTTCTCATTCATTGCACCCGTTATTCTTGCTGGTGACCTTTACGGTCTTGACTATGCACGTGGTGGCATTGTAGTAGCTGGAATTATATATGTAATTTTTGCGTGGCTTATATCCATTTATGGTCCAGAAAAAATACTCCAATATTTTCCGCCAATTGTTACTGGACCAATTATTATAGTAATCAGTATGACCCTTGCGCCTACTGCTATTAACATGGCTTCTCAAGATTGGTTACTATCAATGGTTACATTAACTGTAATCATTGGGGTGTCAATGTATAGCAGGGGATTTCTAAAAATCGTGCCTGTTATTATTGGACTTGGTGCAGGATATTTATTAGCGGCCGTTTTAGGTAAAATAGACTATTCCTCTATCTCTCAAGCTTCCTGGATTGGTGTTCCGAACTTTGCTATGCCTAAGTTTAATTTAGGTGCAATTATGATTGTAGCGCCTATCGCTCTTACCACCGTTGTAGAACATATAGGGGATGTATTAGCAATGAGCGGAGTAGTAAAGAAGAATCTTGCAAAAGATCCTGGTTTGACTAGAACGCTTATTGGAGATGGTGTGGCTACTTCTGTATCTGCCCTTTTTGGTGGTCCTGCTAACACAACCTACTCCCAAAACACAGGTGTTTTAGCACTAACTAAGGTATGGGACCCAAAAGTTATGCAAATTGCTGCAGTTATGACAATATTTATCGGATTAATTCCAAAATTAAATGCTTTTACAAATACGATCCCTAAACCCGTAATTGGTGGCGCTGTAATTATCTTGTTTGGAATGATTGCTTCTATAGGCGCTAGAACACTAGTAGATAATAAAGTAGATTTTTCAAAAACAAAAAATATGATTATAATAGCTGTTATTTTAGTCTTCGGTTTAGGCGGTGCTGTAGTTCCTATAAAAATTGGATCTGTTGAGATTCGACTTGTTGGAATGGCTCTTGCTGCTATAGTAGGTATTATCTTAAATAGAGTACTACCTACAGAGCTAGATGAAGAAGAGGAAGAAATAATTGCTTAACTAGCATATTATAAAAGCTAAAATGGACTGAAAAATAGGATATCCTCTTTTTCTCAGTCCATTTTATATTATAAATCCTTTCATCCAACTTAACATAACTTAATTAATTTATTAAAAAATCTAACGAATCCAGTTAAACAATATTTATAAGCTATTCCTATATATTTTTTCGATATCCTCTATACTTACTTCCTCTGAATGATTTTTTAGCTTTTCTTTGTTTCCTGCAAAATCAGAAGCGTATTGAGTTACTTCTTCATTAGAAAGCTCTATATCAACTTTAAATAGAGATTTGAATATATCATCAATATCCTGTAATTTTTCCATTTCTAATATATTTAACATCTTTGCTATTTTATCCTTGTTTTTAAAACTCTTTAAATATTCTACAGTAAGCACTCCATTCGCTAACCCATGAGGAAGATTATGATAGTAAGTCAGAGCATAACCCATACCATGAGGCAATGATGTTCCACTTTGAGCTATAGCGATTCCTCCAAACATAGACGCCAACATAACTTTTTCTCTAAATTCTTCTGTAAGTTCTTTTTTGATTAAGCTTTCAAAACAATATTTAAATAACTTCAAGCCTTGCTCTGCATATAAATCAGACATCGTAGTAGCATTTCTACTTAAATAGCTTTCTACAAGATGCGTAAATGCATCGATAGCAGTATTCACAGTAATATTGTATGGAGAATTATCTGTATAACTGCTATCTAAAAAAGCAATCGTAGGAAAAACAATCTGTCCTAGATTTTTCTTTGTTTTTTCACTATGTACCGTAACTACACTGTATTGTGTAACCTCAGAACCCGTTCCAGAAGTTGTAGGAACTGCCACTACTGGAATACCTTCTAGTTTCCCACTTGTAAATACATTATCCTTGTTTATTTGTGGATTCTTAATAAATACTGCAACTGCTTTAGATGCATCTAATGGTGATCCTCCGCCAATACCTATTACAAAATCTACATTTAGTGCCTTTCCTACTTCACTCGCTTTTTCTATAGTTTCAAGAGAAGGATTTTCTTCCACATCGTCAAACACACCATATTCAATATTTAAAGTTTCTAAAGCATCAGTTACATCCTTCAAAGAACCGTTCTTTTTAGATGAACTTTTCCCAGTAATAATTAATGCTTTACTACCGAGTTTTATCATTGCATTTTTATTTTTTTCAATACTTCCTCTTCCAAAGTAGATTTCCGTTGGCATATAGTAATTAAATACCATAAATAACTCCTCCTTTTTTTCATTATTTAGATATATTATAGCACAAACTAAAGAATACACATATTATTAGAAAATAACTATTGAGTAATCCTTATGAGTATTTTTATTTATTGCTAGAAAATTTTACTTGACATTATATAAGATTGAAACTATAATTAAGTTGTAATCATTACAACTTAGAAATAATTTTATTTATATATACTTGTAATCAAAATATAAGGATGTGAGCCATATGGATAAAACTTTTGAAAAGTTAACAAATGAGTTAAAGAAAAAAAATATTCGTCTTTCTCACCAAAGATTAAAAGTTTTAGAGTACATTACCACTCATAGGACACACCCTACTGTAGATCATATATATAATGATCTACAAAAAGAGGTTCCAACATTATCGAAAACAACAATTTATAATACTCTAAACACATTAAAAGATGCTGGATTAGTAAAAGTAGTAAATATAGAAGACAATGAACTTCGATATGACAGCGTAACTGATGAGCATGGCCATTTTAAATGCGAATCCTGTAGAAAAATATTCGATTTTGATATAAACTTCGATTCATTTGCTACAAAAGGATTAAGTGAATTTAAAATTAATAACAAAGATGTATATTTTAAAGGTATATGTCCAGATTGTGTTACTAAATAACAATAGTTTATAAAGGTAAATTTACCTTTTCATAAAAATATTATACATATATGGAGGAGATTTAAATGGAAAATAACAAAACATTAGAAAACCTTATGGCAGCGTTTGCCGGAGAATCCCAAGCAAACAGAAAATACACAGCATATGCTAAAAAAGCAGAAGCTGAAGGAAATTTAAATGCAGCAAAGCTATTTAGAGCAGCTTCAGATGCTGAAACTCTACACGCTCTTAAAGAATTTGAAGTTGCAGGTAAAATTGGATCTACAACTGACAACCTTAAAGATGCTGTAGCAGGTGAAACATATGAATTTGAAAGTATGTATCCAGGTTTTATAGAAACTGCTAAAGAAGAAGGAAATAAAGAAGCAGTTAGAGTTTTTACTCATGCTATGGAAGCAGAAAAAGTTCATGCAAAATTATATCAAGAAGCTTTAGAAAACTTAGATAATAATGAAGAAGTATTCTACTATCTATGTCCTGTGTGTGGAAACATTGAAAAGTTTATACCAGAAAAATGTAACATCTGTGGCGTACCTGGCGCAAA
>JAEWHG010000015.1 GCA_023387935.1 Bacillota bacterium | reverse complement strand
ATACTCCTCTCGCTTTTTTATTCTACTCTTCAAACAATTATACCACAATATGTATAATTACATTCATAAAAAGGGATATATTACCAGAGTACTAGTTAAATATCTATATAATATAGGGGACCCTAACCTTGACACTTTCTGCCATAAGAAATAAAATTATAATATAAGTAATATGGAATTAAATTTATATTAAAGGATCGAAATTATGGAACATAAAAGTTCTATAATAACCACTTTGTAAGATTAGGAAGTGATAAAATGAAAAATGCATTTTTTTATGATACATCTATAGGTAGAATTGGAATTGTAGAAAATAATAATACTATAACAAATGTAAATATTCATAAGGATATAGAATTTAAAAATGTTGAAATAAAAGAAACGCCACTTATAAAAGAAACATATAAACAGTTACAAGAATATTTTGAGGGAAATAGAAATGATTTTGATCTGCCATTAGCACCTGAAGGTACAGAATTTCAACAAAGAGTATGGAAAGCACTACAGAGTATACCCTATGGAAAAACCATGAGCTATAAGGAGATTGCAGAAAAAATAGGGTCGCCAAAGGCTGCAAGAGCAATTGGTATGGCAAATAATAAAAATCCAATTTTTATTATTATACCTTGCCACCGAGTTATAGGTTCAAATGGAAAATTAGTAGGATATGGGGGCGGACTAGACCTAAAAGAGCGTTTATTAAATATTGAGAAAGAAAATTAACTCTTTATTTTATATAATTAAACCACTTAGCTATTTTCTAAGTGGTTTAATGCTAACTATTTAGTATTATGTTTAATAAATACATTTATTTTTTGGTTGTAGTCTGGCTCTTTATTATCCTTTTCTGCAACCTTATCCAATTCTTCCTCTTCGTAATTTAGTGCATCTTCCAATAATTTATCAAGCTGGCCACTTTCAATATCCTCTGGTGTTACATCATTCACCATAACAAGTGTACCATCTGAATCTGATTCTGAAAATATATCGTATGATGTAAATCTACAGCCATGATCAAGTAATATCCTGTGGGAAGATTCCAGTATATCTGCTATGTTTTTTAAAGAGATATCTTTTAAATCTGTTCTAATAATAACTTTCATATCAATTGGCAGGCTTTTATCAAATTTCATATCCAATTTAATATCTCCATTTGTCTGTTCATATTCCCATTTTTCAATTAGTACCATAGCTCTATTATTTTCAAGTCCTGGAATTTTGGATAATATTTGAATTGCAAGTTCCGAATACTCAGTTTCTAGTCTGCTAAGTGTATTATATTTTCCTAGAACGGAAGATTCATACTCATCCCATTTAATTTCACCGTTTCTATAATATATATTAAAATGTGTATCAATACTTGTTTTAGATTTTGCCCTAGCCATATAGTTGCTATCTTTAAAATTGTAGCTAACTTTCCCAACATCTAAATTTAGATGGGCGTATTTTTCTGCAACGTATTCGTTAATAGTCTTTTTAGCAAAAGCAGAGGATACAGGATTACCTACAAAAGCATTTGTAACAAATAATATTGCACCAATCAGACATGCCGCAATGATAAAAGAAATTATTTTAAGAATTTGTTTATTTTTTTTCATTATATCACCTCTTTTCTTAACGCAAATTTTAGAAGCATAGCTATAACTACACCAAGTATTGTAAGCCCTGTATAAATACTACTTAAAAACATTGGTGCCAAAAACACCTCAATTTTTAAACCAGATGATAATATTCCATCAAAAATGTGTTGAATAAATATCCAAATATAGGATAAAACAAAAATTCCTATAGGGGCTAAATACCATTTCTTTTTTAATGTAAAATATGCACAGCCACCAACTATTGGCATAATTAAAAAGTTATAGAACATGGCAAATGAATTTGAAAGAAATATACCAATCAAGGCGCCAAAAACAGTGAATAGAAGACCAGTTAAAAGTAAATTTTTTTTAATTGAGTTTATTATTTTTTTATCATCAATTGAGTTTATACATATCATTGTTGAATTTTCAAATTCTGCCTTGCAGCTGTTGCAGTTTTTTATATGTTCATATACTAAAGTATTGCTGTCATAACTTGCAACATTATCATGGACAAGAGGCATTAAATCAAGACATACATCACAAGAAATATTTTTATTTTCTATATTCACTTTAATCCCTCCATTTCCAGTTTAGATTTAATCCACTTTTTAACTCTAAAATCAATTACTCGTGCAGAGCTTTCAGAGACACCAGTTTTTTCTGATATTTCGTTATAAGAAAATCCATCAACTCGCATATGTATAATCTTTTGTGTTTGCTCATCCTTAGTAGCAAGGAGTTCACCAATTCTATCTACAGTTTCTTTAGTAATAAAACTTTCCTCTAGATTTTCTGTAATGTAAATTTCTAAAAGATCATTATATTCCACATGTGACTTTAAACTTCTAAGATGCTGTAACCATAAATTTCTTGCTATTCCAAAGAGCCAGGTTTTTATAGATGAATTCTGTTTAAATGTTGGTAAAGAATGAATTGCTTTTAAAAATGTTTCTGACAATAAATC
>JAEWHG010000081.1 GCA_023387935.1 Bacillota bacterium | reverse complement strand
GACTTACTCCTATTGTATATATTGCCATTAGATTATAACCTCCTAGGGTAGCGTAATAGTTAAAACAATTTTAGCATAATAATAACGCATTAAGCAATTTAATCACTGAAAAATATAATTTTAGAATGATAATAATTGATGTTATAAAAGGATTTGAAAGAAGATTGTAGAAATGTATACTAAAATATATTTAGACTAGTTCATAAGGAGAATATAATGGATATGACCTTAGTTAAAAATTTTGCCTTAAACTTAAGAAAACAGCTAATCTATGGTGTAGGTATTAAAATCAAAGAAAGCGGAACTAATTTCTTAGTGGAAGAAATTTCATATATGTGGTTTATTCGTTTGATCGCTATAAGGTTTATGCAAGAAAATAAATATATTAACTCTAACTTAAAAGAATCAACGTTTAATAAAACTGATTTTATAAGTCTGTGTAACTACTTATCGGAAATAATGCCTACTGTATTTGATAAGATAGATGATAAAAAATATATATTATTACCTGATAACATGTTTGGAGAAGAGTCCATAGTGGCTTACTTAGTAGAAGGGATTGAAGAGGTTTATTGGAAAATAGATTTATGTGAAGAAGAAAGTGAAATAGAAGACCATGGTATAGAAATAATAGGGTGGCTTTATCAATATTATTTTTCTGAAAAAAAGGAAGAGATATTTTTAGAGTTGAAGAAAGAAAAGCTCACTAAAGATAATATTCCTACAGCTACTCAGATTTTTACGCCAAAATGGATTGTTAAGTATATGGTAGAAAACTCTCTAGGTAAGCTATGGTTCGAATCATCTTCAAATGCAAAATTGCTTTCTAAGTGGAATTATTTTGTCAAGGATGTATCAGAAGATACGGAAGAAAAAAAAGAATTAAAGACATTAAGAAGTAAAATTTTAAATCCTGAGGAAATAAAAGTATTAGATCCTGCCATGGGCAGTGGACACATATTAGCTTACGCCTTTGATGTTTTACATGACATTTATTTAAGTTTGAATTATGAAGAAGAACAAATACCATTTCTTATATTGGAAAAAAATCTATACGGTTTAGATATTGATGATAGAGTTAGCAAACTAGCAATCTTTACTATTTTAATGAAAGCCAGAAGCAAAAACCCTAATATATTGGATTGCAATCCAAAACTAAATCTAATCTCAATTAAAGAAAGTAATGGAATTGCAATAGAGAAATTAGAGAACTTGGTAGATGCAAATAAAAATATTTTAAATAATAAGGACATTAAAGATGATGTTCAGTATTTAATTGATATTTTTTACAATGCAAAAGATTATGGTGCATTACTTAATATAAAGTCAATTGATTTTGATAGATTAGAAGAAGTAGTAAAAGAAATTAGAAAAATACCATTAGAGGATGCTACTGACGTTACTGATAGGGAAGTCATTTTTCAAAAAGTAGATTTTTTAATAAAGCAAGGAAGAATTATGAGTCAGAAGTACGATGTAGTAATCGCTAATCCGCCTTATAGTGGACTGAGGAGATTTAACAGTACATTAAAAAAATTTGTAGAAGAGAATTATAGGGATTATAAATACGATTTGTTTTCTGTATTTATGATAAGAAATATGGATTTTACAAGAGAAAATGGAATTGCTGGATTTATGACGCCAAATGTTTGGCAGTTTATTTCTTCCTATGAAAAATTAAGAAAGCATATCATTGATAATTACCAGCTATTAAGCTTAATACAGCTAGGTGAGGATGGATTTAAGGATGCCTCTGTGTCTATCAGTACATTTGTAATTAGAAAATGTAATTGTAATATTAAGTCTACATTTATTAAACTTAATAATAAAGAAACGAATCAGCCTAAAATGATTGAAAATAATATTTCTAGAGATAACAACAACAAATATTATATTGATCAAAATATATTTAATCATATTCCAGGTAGCAAATTTGCGTTTTGGTTGGGATATAATACTATAAAGACATTTAAAAAAGGGAAGAATCTAGGCGACATAGGAAAACCTAGACAAGGCATGGCCACTTCTGATAATAACAGGTTTTTAAGATGTTGGTATGAAGTTAATATTGAAGATATTTGTTTTTTTAATAAAGATTCTAATATTGGTGATTATAAATGGGTTCCTTATAATAAGGGGGGAGGGCAAAGAAAGTGGTATGGGAATAATACCTTTGTTATTAATTGGGATAATAATGGATATGAAGTTAAGGAATATGCCAAAAGCCTTTATGGTAATTATAGCAGAACTATAAAAAATGAAAACTTATATTTTAAAAAGGGGATAACATATACATTTATCGGGAAAGATATGGCTCCTAGATTTTCTCCAGAAGGATTTATTTTTGATGTTGCCGGATCTATGATATTCATTAATGAAGATAATTTATACTATATATTAGGGTTAATGGCATCAAAACTCTCTAAACATTATTTAGAGTTTTTAAATCCGAGCCTTAATATACAGGTAGGAGATATAAAAAACATACCTATTTTAGAAACATCAAATAGAAAACTAATAGATCAAATTAATAATTTAGTTATAGAAAATATTTGTATTTCAAAAAATGATTGGGATTCATTTGAAACTTCTTGGGATTTTAAAAAACATCCAATGGTAAACTCCAGATTTAAAGCTTCAACCATTAAAGAATCATACAATCAATGGGATGAATATGCTAGTAACCAGTTTAACCGATTAAAATTAAACGAAGAGATGTTAAATAGCATATTTATTGATATCTACGGAATTAATGAAGAACTAACTCCAGAAATGGAGGATGATGAAATTACAATTAGAAAAGCTAAGGAGGAAAGAGAAATTAAGTCTCTTATTTCCTATGCTGTTGGCTGTATATTCGGTAGATACTCCTTAGACATAGATGGACTTATCCATGCCGGGGGGGATTTTAAAGAAAAATTTAATTTTGACAATGGAAAATGGTATGTCAATACAAAAAATGGATGGCTAATATCATCCATGGAGATTGTAGCTTCTAATAGAATATCTGTTACGGATACAGCATATGATGATGAAAATATTGTAAATAGGTTTGCTGATTTTGTTGAAAAAGTTTTTGGACGAGAAACATTAGAGTATAATTTAGACTATATTGCAAACATCATAGATAAAAAAAGTAAAGATACATCAAGAGAAATTATAAAAAGATATTTTTTAAAAGATTTTCTCAGAGATCATTTACAAATATATCAAAATAGACCTATTTACTATGGCGTAGATGGTAATGAAATAGGGTCTAAATTTTTATCCTATATACATAGACAAGAAGAAATAAATGTTGATAAAATTAAAGATATAAATTTAAATAATGAGATAAAATAAACCCAATAATATTATCAACGATTAATATTAAAAATACTTTGTCCTGGTTCAAAATTAATAACAAACTCCAAGGTTGTAGTTGGATTAATTATAATAGAAATTGACGCAGAGGCAGCATCTCTACGGGTTTCAGGAGAAAAGCTTACATCAAAAGGGATGCCTGCTTTAATAAGAAGCGTAATGAGCATATTAAATTGTGCTATTTGAAAAAGATCGTTATTTAATACTTTTTTAAATATATCTGCAGATAATAAGTTGAGTAATTGTTTATTAAGTAAAGAGTCCATTTGACATTCTCCTCTAAATGAGTATATTATTTTGCTTATATTATTATATGAACTGTATGCGTGGTTGTTGTTAGATAAATTAATTTATGAAGATTAGAAACGTCTAATTAAATATGTATAAAAATATATGAACATTGGATTATAGTTTTCAAAATAAAAGAAATAATAGAGAATAAGGTATTTAGCTTAAATCTAATTAAGAAGGTGAAAAAATGAAAAATACTTTTAGTGTTCTAATTATTATAATCAGTAGTGTATTCATCATGGTAGCTTGTACATCAGTAGAAAAGAATCAAAGCTCAATATTAGAGGAAGATGTTAATTTGACAGATTCTGTTATTAATGAGGAAGTGGAAAGTCGAGAAATATTAACGTTAGAAGAGCTTAAAGCTCTTTTGGAAACAAGCAGCAGTATTGAAGTTAAAGATACGAATAATCAAACTCTAGGAAAAATAAGTACAGGAGCAAAATTAAATAAAGTAATATCAGATATATTTGCTCATAAGGTAGTTAAGGATTATGAATATTCATCCGACGAAAATTTAATTGGAATAATAAATTTTTATCCTTCAGATAATGATGCGATTTATGGGTTAATAAAAGAAAAATTTATTTATATAGAAGGGCATTATTTTATTTCTAAAAACAATAGTATAAAGAATCTAATTGATTATATCAGAACAAATACAGAAGGAGAGCCTATCGTTGTAGACTAATAGGCTCTCCTTTTACATAGTAAAATATAAGGCAAGTTTTTAAAGTCCTTTTAATGTATCTAAAAAAGCTTTCAATATTTTAGCAGTAATTCCCCATATAATATGGTCTTCGTATTTGTAAAAATATACTGGGTATGTACCTGATTTCCAATCATAGGCTCTCCCATTCTGTACTAAATGAAAAGGGAAAGTATCCTCAGTTTCTGTGTTTATGATCATATTACTAACTTGTGGTTCTTGATTTAATAGCTCACTTAATGGAACAGAAAAAATTGATGAAACTTCACTCGTATTAAATTCTATAGAGTTTAAGTCCACATTATCGAGAACTCCGCAAAAAGAATATATTGCCATATTAAATGGAGTTACTAAATAATCCAGCTCGCCTAAAATTTCAATCTTATCTTCTGAAAGATTTAACTCCTCGCAGGTTTCACGTATAGCACATTCAAAGGCATTTTCATCCTTCTCTATTTTCCCTCCTGGAAAACATATTTCTCCTGGTTGTTTGTTAAGTGAAAGGGCACGAATTTGAAAAAGAATATGATAATTTCCATCCACTTCAATAATAGGAATAATAACTGCCGATTTGTGAACAACATCTAGAAGAGTAGGTTTCTTATTACTTACTATTTCTTTAATTAGTTTAATATCCATTTTTAAATTACCCCCTCTTTTTCCTCATTAATAGCTATTATATCATTATTTTCTATAAAGTGTTATAAACATTCATGATTAGCGCAATATAGGGTATCGGTCAGTATGCTTGGATTATATTTTTAGAATAGGTTTCATTAATCAGCATATTTATAGAATAAGAAATATATTGATTAAATTCAATAATTTAGAAAAATAGCAGGAAAAAGGAAAAGGATATAGAATTATAATATTTAAAATATTCATAACAATTTAATTATTTAAAGTTGTTGAAATATTCGAAAGGGGGTATGCACATAAATATTAACTAGAAATTTTCAAAAATAAAAATATTAAGGGGGAAAATGATTATGAAAAAGAGTATTGTATTATTATTGATTTTCACAATGGTAGTATCTACTTTCCTTATCGGTTGCACGCCTAAGGAGCCAGTAGCTGTTGAGCCAGGTACGGATCCAGTAGAAGAACCAGCAGTAGTTTATCCAGGTTCTGAAAGAGGAAATGTGTTAACAGTAGGTGGCTCAAGTCCGCAGGGGATATTTAACCCACTTACTTCTAGTACAGTGTATGATCGTTACATATACGAGTTAATATTTGAATCATTACTACAAGTTGAACCAAGTGGAGCATTAACAACGGATGGTTCATTAACTAAGGAATATACGGTATCCGAAGATGGATTAGTATATAATTTTAAATTAAGAGAAGGTATTAAATGGCATGATGGTGTTGAAGTTACAGCTGACGACGTAGTGTTCAGTTACAATGCGATCTTCGCACCAGACTATAAGGGTAGATTATATATTGCAGGAATGCAAAGTATCGTTGGTGCTGACGATGTAAAAAAAGGGAATGCAGAGGCTGCAGAAGGCGTTAAGGCTTTAGATAAATATACAGTTGAAGTTACTGTAAATGAAGCTAGAGCAACTACTCTAAGACAAATAGGTGCATTCTGGCCAGTGCCAAAACATTATTATGACAAAGCAAGTGCAGATGAAATGGCTGCTTTAGACCGTGATCCATTAGGAAATGGCGCATTTAAATTAAAGAAATACGAAGTAGAGCAATACGTAGAGCTAGAGCCTAATAAAGAATACTGGCAAGGCGCTCCAAAATTAGATGGTATTATATACAAGGTAGTTGCTAGACAAAACGAGCTATCGGAGTTTGAAATCGGTTCTATCGACGCAGTGAACTTTGAAAACTCAAAAGAAAACTACGAAGTAATCGAAGGATATGAGCATTCAAATCTGCTTAATAACTGGAATAACGGTTATGCATATGCTGCATTTAACTTCAGTAACCCAATTTTCCAAGATAAGAATGTTAGACAGGCACTGGTTTACGGTTTAGATCGACATGGTTTCGTTAAATCCTTCTTTGGAGATTTAGGTGGAGAGGTTGCACATGCTCCAATTTCACCAGTATCTTGGGCATATCCAGATGCTAGCAAATTAAATCCATACGAATATAATCCAGAAAAAGCTGGCGAATTGCTGGATGCAGCTGGCTGGACTATGGGAACAGATGGATTTAGATATAAAGATGGAAAGAAATTAGAATTTAAATGGACATCTTACAGCGATGCAGAATGGGCTGTAAAGATTACTGCTTTAGCGGCAGAAAACTGGAAGCAAATCGGTGTTGACTGTACAATCGAGTTAATGGACTTCAACTCTTTATCAGAATTAACGAATGATCCTGGTAATAAAGATAAGTGGGATATGTATAACATGGCTTGGAGCTTAACTGGTGATCCAGATATGTATTCTACATTTAGTAAGACTACATTTGCACCAGGAAATAACAAAGGTTTCTTTGAAAATGAAAAAATAGAAGAATTAATGATTAAAGGTCAAGCTGAATTCGATCAAGCGAAGCGTAAAGACATTTACCAAGAGCTTGCTAAGGAATTTAACGAAGAACTACCATATATATTCGTGTATGTAAGAATGAATCCATGGCTAGTAAACAAGAGAGTTAAAAACTTTAACCATACAGAGTTTACTTACTGGTCAACTGGAACTCATTTAATTGAAATCGTTCAATAATTAAAATCTTTTAATTAGTTTTATAAACATATAGCCTAGGTTCCTAGGCTATATGTTCTTATAAATCTTAGACAAGGAGGAATATATATGGGTAAATACATTGTAAGAAGACTTTTACAGCAAATCCCAATTTTAATTGGCGTTAGTATTTTGCTTTTTTCCATATTTCAATTAGCGCCAGGGTCACCCTTAGCATCCTTTTATACAGATCCTAATATGACTGTAGAGCAAATGCAAAAGCTGGAAGAGGCATATGGACTTAACAGATCAGGTCCAGAAC
>JAEWHG010000198.1 GCA_023387935.1 Bacillota bacterium | reverse complement strand
ACTATGATATTACAATCAGAATTATTAATATATTAGGATTTAAAATAATATGAGGGGGGAAAACCTATGACAATAGCACAAAAAAATCCACATGTCCCATACTTTCCAGACTTTATAACGGCATGTGTAATAGTTGACAAAGTATATTTTCAATGTCAGCAAAGAGAATGTATTGAAGATGTGCGAGTTAGACTACCACATGATTGCCCATCTAAATTTGAATTTTTAGATGTTATCTTTAACCCAGGAGAAATTATTAATGGAACATTAGTTATTACAGACATACCAAGTAGACCAAATTTTAGAAGAGTAAGATTTAAAGTTAAAATTACCTTTACAGTAAGAATTAAAAACACAGCAACAGGAGCTATAGAGAATATTGAAGGAGAATTACCACCAATCCAAAAAGATGTAGTTTTATATATTCCGGATGCTAGAGATGAATTTACATTTAAAATTGTAGTTGAAACATTCTCTCAATCATTAACAGAACCTGTATTTGATGATAATGATTTAATATTTACTATTGGCGTATTCATTATTATTAAGGTTGTTGGTAAAGTTCAATTACTTATTCCTGAATTTGGATTCTGTCCTGCGCCACCTGAATGTGAAGAGTTTCTGCCTACAGATATATGCGACGAGTTTGAAATGGAAGATTTCCCAGATTTCTTCCCGCCACAACTAGAAGAAATGCCAAATGGATTTATGTAAATAACAATAAAAAGCTACCATTATGGTAGCTTTTTATTGAAATGAATTATATATTATTTACTAATAAACATTTGAGTATAGTAGCCATTAACAATACCTATACCTATATGAGTGTAATTAGCGTTCATAATATTTGCTTTATGTCCTGATGATCTCATAAAGGCATTATGGGCTCCTTCAACACTAGAATTTTTTGCAATGTTTTCTGCTGCACCACGATATTTAATTCCAAATTGCTTCATCATATCAAATGGAGATCCGTATGTTGGAGAATTATGTGAAAAATAGTTATTGTCATTCATATCCTGAGATTTTACTCTAGCAACATAAGCTAAATCAACATCTATTTCTAATGGTTTAAGACCAGCAGCTTGTCTTTCTTTATTTACTAATTCAACCATTTTAATTTCTGCTGCACTTAATGAATGGTTTCCATTAGGAATAGATCCTGAATTAGATCCATTGTTAGACCCGTTGTTAGATCCGTTGTTAGACCCGTTGTTAGATCCGTTGTTAGATCCGTTGTTAGATCCGTTGTTAGATCCGTTGTTAGATCCATTGTTAGATCCGTTACCAGGTCTGTTAGGTCTGTTAGGTCTGTTAGGTCTGTAATAAAAGTAATTTTTTGATGTTTCTGTTGTTGTTTTATCTTGATTAGATACAACTGTATAGTGCTTACCAGTTTGTTTTATAGTCACACTATTTGAATTAGTAGTTCCTGATTGACTATATGCATTTGATGGGGCCGGAATAGATACTAATAGAGCCGCCATAACTGTAGGTAATACTACCCTCTTACAATTTTTAAGCTTCATTATGTTTCCTCCTTTTATTTTAGGCTTGTCATAATACTACAGTAACAAAGTTAAAATTTCAACATAATTCGACAAAAAAATTTTGGTAATTTATTGAATAAAAGTTAAATATAGAATAATTATTGAGCTGATCTAAAGCTTATATCTATTGAAATTTCAGATAGGAGGATCATCATGAAGGTATTAGCTCTTATAAGAAGTGATTACAGAAGTAATATAGGGGGAGATACGATTCAAATTAGTAAAACTGTGGAATTTTTGAAGAAAAAGGGTATAAATATTACAATTTCCAATAATCCTAATGAAGATTTAAGACCATATGATATCGTTCATATATTTAATACGATTCGCATTGGAGATACGTATACATACTATAAGAGAAGCAAAGCTTTTAAAAAGAAAATAGTCCTTACACCTATATATTGGAATTATGGTGTCTATTTGCATAGGAACCTGAATAATAAAATGTATATGAATCGTTGGCGTATGGATAATGCACTGAGAAAGGAAGTTTTGAGAAATGTTGATTTAATTTTACCAAGTTCAAATATGGAACTAGATATTTTACAAAAAGATTTTAGTATAAGCACCCCACATAAAATTGTATATAATGGGGTTGATTCCCATTTTTCAGAAGGAAACCCAGAAAAATTTTTAAATAAATATAAAATTGAAAATGTAGATTTTATTCTATCCGTAGGTAGAATATGCCCACATAAAAACCAGTTAACATTGGCAAAAATATGTCGAACTTTAGACAAGCCTCTCGTTATTATAGGACCTATAAATGATAGAGACTATTTCAATAAATGTAAGGTAGAAAATCCATCTTTAATACATATAAATGAACTAAACCATGAGGAATTAAATTCTGCTTATAAAGCTGCTAAAGTTCATTGTCTTATTAGTTGGTATGAAACTCCAGGTCTTGTTAATTTAGAAGCTGGAATAGCTGGATGCAATATATTGACCACACCTGATGGCAGTACTACGGAATATTTTAAAGATTACGCAGATTACTCACTATGGAATGATTATGACAGTGCCTTAGAAAAAATGATTAAGCTATTAAATAAGAATAGAGATGATAATCTTAAAAATCATATTATACAAAATTTTTTATGGGAAGATATAGCTGACTCTATTATAGATGCATATAAAACGATATATTAGTCTTCTTTAACTTACATGTATATGCACCGTAAATAATGTTAAAATTTACATTGATGAATGTTGACAAAAATACTAGGGTATACTATAATAAAAAAAGAATCCCAATGGTTTTAGTTGGGATTAGAGGAGGGGCAAAATGAAACTTTCTACTAAGGGGAGATACGGCTTAAAGGCAATGTTTGATTTAGCATTACATTATGGAGATGGCCCAATTTCTCTTAAAAGTGTTGCAGAAAGACAATTGATTTCAGATCACTACTTGGAGCAATTAATTGCAAGTCTTAGAAAATCAGGTTTAGTTAAAAGTGTTAGAGGTGCTCAAGGTGGATACATGCTTGCTGACAGCCCATCTAAAATAACTGTGGGTGATATTATTAGAGTATTAGAAGGCCCTCTTGGCCCATCGGATTGTGTTTTAGAAGATGAACCTTCATCATGCGATAGAGCTGATTGCTGTGTAACTAGAACCGTGTGGGAAAGAATAAGACTAAGTATTAGTGAGGTTATTGATTCTATTACGCTTCAAACGATGTTAGATGATTATGAAAAAATGAATAGTAGCAATAAGGACAATTATATGTACTATATATAAGATATACTTTAAAATATAAAATTTATATGCCATGAGGAGAGATTTACATGAATAAACGAGTTTACTTTGACTACTCCGCAACTACACCTATGAAAAAAGAAGTATTAGATGAAATGCTTCCGTTTTTCAATACAGATTTTGGTAATCCATCAAGCGTTCATTCCTTTGGTAGACAAGGGAAAAATGCACTTGATATTGCTAGAGATAGGGTGGCGAAAACATTAAATGCAAAATCAGAAGAAGTATTTTTTACAGGTGGAGGATCCGAAGCTGATAACTGGGCAATTAAAGGTGTTGCATTTGCAAATAAAAATAAGGGAAATCATATTATAACGACTAAAATCGAACACCATGCAGTACTTCACACATGTGAATACTTAGAAAAAGAAGGATTTGAAGTAACTTACTTAGATGTTGATCAATACGGATTAGTTAATATTGATGATTTAAAAAGTGCTATAAAAGATAGTACAATACTAATTACTATTATGTATGCGAACAACGAAATTGGAACAGTACAGCCTATTAAAGAAATTGGTCAAATAGCAAAAGAAAAAGGGATCATTTTTCATACTGATGCTGTACAAGCTTATGGAAATGTAATTATTGATGTTAATGATCTTGGTGTAGATTTATTGTCTATTTCTGCCCATAAGGTTTATGGACCAAAGGGAGTAGGAGCCTTATATATAAAGAGGGGTACAAAGATTCATCAGCTTATTCATGGAGGAGCTCAAGAAAAAAGAAGAAGAGCAGGTACGGAAAATATTCCTGGCATTGTAGGATTTGGAAAAGCAGCAGAAATGGCCTATGAAAATATTGAAGACCATATTAATAGGCTAATTAGCATGCGTGATAAGTTAATAAAAGGAATTATGGAAAAGATACCATATACAAAGCTAAATGGACATCCTACTAAACGATTGCCTGGAAATGCAAATATATCTATTGAGTTTATAGAAGGCGAGGCGCTTCTATTAAGCTTAGATATGGTAGGAATTGCTGCATCAAGTGGATCGGCTTGCACATCAGGTTCATTAGATCCATCCCATGTACTTATGGCTATTGGACTGTCTCATGAAATAGCTCATGGTTCATTAAGATTAACAATGGGTGATTTCACAACAGAAGAAGATGTTGATTATGTTATCGAAAAACTACCTGCAATAGTGGATAGATTAAGACAGATGTCGCCTTTGTATGAAAAGGTAAAGGGAGGAAATAAATAATGTATAGTGAAAAAGTAATGGACCATTTTATGAACCCAAGAAACGTTGGAGAAATAGAAAATGCTGAAGCAATAGGCGAAGTTGGTAATGCAAAATGTGGAGATATTATGAAAATGTATTTACAAATTGATAATGAAGTTATTACAGATGTAAAATTTAAAACATTTGGTTGTGGTTCTGCTATTGCAACTTCAAGTATGGCAACAGAAATGATTAAAGGAAAAACTGTAAAAGAAGCGCTTGCCTTAACAAATAAAGCGGTTGCAGAAGCACTTGATGGACTTCCTCCAGTAAAAATGCATTGTTCTGTATTGGCAGAGCAAGCAGTAAAACTAGCTATATATAACTATGCAAAAGAGAATAACTTACATTATGAGGAATTAGAAGGATTTAATCCAGCTGATGATGGTCATGATGATCATGGACATGAAGAAGACTAAATAATATTCAATAATTCATATTTTATGTAAAACATGCAGATATTACCTGCATGTTTTTTTATTTGTGCGCAATTGAAATTCTAAGCAAAGATTAGAATTAAGTGTGACATAAAGTTTATGAGTATAAACGAATAAATTTTATTTTTATACTTAAAATAATTAAAAGAAAAGAGGGATTGTATGATTAAAGAAAGTAATCTAGTAGGATCGCTAATTCTAAATGAAAAATATGAAGAATTGAATTATGAAATAAAGAATATTATCTATTACGTTGAGAAATTTCAAGTACTAGGGTTTTATTTAGGAGAAATTTCATCTGAAAAGCTTATTAAAATTCTTCCTTATACTAAGATGAAAAATATTACAGATAGAGGAATTATTATAAATTCCATAGATGATATGGTCAATATAGATGAGATATCAGAAATGGAATATAAACTAAATGATTATAAACCTATAATTGGATATGAAATATATTCCAATAATAATGAAATAATTGGTGTAGTAAAAGATGTATTAATACAAATAAAAAGCGGAAAAATTCTTGGATTTATTATGAGTGAAGGCATAATAAACGATTTGGTGAATGGGTATTCATTTCTTCCTATATCTGAGGATATTAGTTTTGATGAATATAAAATACTATTAAAAGAGGAAATAAAGCTTAAAATTATACCACAACAAGGCGGCTTGAAAAAAATACTTGGTATAGATAAAGAAAAGTGACAAAAAATATAGATAAAACAGAAAGGAGTGGGAGTATGAATAGGAATATGACAAGAGGAATTGTTGCAGCAGGTATTCTTGGTGCAACAGTAGGTATGTATGCAGCAACAAACATGACACCTAGACAAAGAAAAAAATTAATGAAAAATGGTAGAAGAGCATTAGGCACTTTAGGCGTTATGAAGGGAATGAATATGTTTTAGTTGTTGTAAAATATAAATACAAAAGCCTCTATTTCTAGGATAGAGGCTTTACCAAATTCAAAATTTTTCAGTATCGACATTATATATTAATAAAAAAATTACATATTGTTGGTTTTAGGGGGTGGAAAGTTGGAAGATAAAAATATAGTGCAAGTTATTTCTGATAATTTTACAAACCTGGCAGAAAGCAGTGGTTTGGCAAATGGTTTGTACTTTATTATGCAACTGTTAACTGTAATATTGTTGTTTTTCATTATTTATTTTCTCGTACATATTGGAAACCAACACATTGATACTAAAAGAAGAGTTAATATAGGTAAAAAGCATATTGTGTATTTTACATTAGCTTTTTTTTCTATAGTTTTTATCCTAACCTTAATTAAAGGTGGGAGGTCAATATATGATATGTTGTCTCCTTTCTTATATGCTATTATATTAGCATATATTTTAAATCCACTAGTAAGTTATATTGAGAAAAATGGAATTAAAAGGATTTGGGCAGTGTTTATTGTGTATTTTATAGTTGTATTGGTTATATTTTTACTTTCTATTACTTTACTACCGAAAATGGTTAATGAGATTAAAGGTTTATTGGAATCCTTGCCAGAACTAGGGAATGATAGCTTTGGGTATATATATAATAAATATTTAAAATACAATGATAATATAGAAAATTTACCAAAAGAGTTTCAAGGAGTAAAAGAGCTACTAAAGTTTGATGGAAGTAAAATTGAGGAGATTATATTAAAAATTCTATCCTCTGTGACCAATTCAATACTTCTAATGGTTTCAAAACTGCTTAATTTAGTGCTAACACCTATACTGGCATTTTATTTTTTAAAGGATGCAGATAAATTTAAAAGAATACTAATTTTGAGTATACCGAAACAAATAAGAATGTCTACTATTAATGTTGCAAAGGATATAGATCATGTTCTTGGAGGTTTTATAAGGGGACAGATTATAGTGGCAGGAATTATAGGATTGTTAACAACGCTCGCTCTTTTAATTTTAAAAGTAGAATTTGCTGTAATAGTTGGAATAATAGCTGGTGTATCTAACGTAATTCCTTATTTTGGACCAATAGTAGGAATGGTACCAGCAGCAATCTTTGCATCCTTAGGCGGATTAAATAAAGTAATATGGGTTATAGGCGCATTATTACTGATACAACAAATTGAAAGTTCTATTATTTCACCAAAGATAATTTCTGATAAGGTAGGGGTGCATCCCACAGTTGTAATTTTATCTTTAATTATTGGAGGAAAATATTTCGGCTTATTTGGACTTTTAATAGCTGTACCTGTAGCCGGCGTAATCAAAGTAATTGGAAAGCACTTTATAAACTATATTGCAAAGTTTTAATAAGAGTGTATAAAAAATATCATATACTGTAATACATATTTATTTGCTAAAACTCTATGAATTTCCTTGTGAAGCAACTCACAATTTTAGTATATAACAAATTAAAAAATGGATTGAGAACATGAAAGGCAATTTGTCTAGTAACGACAAATTGCCTAAGTAATATCTTATACTAAAGGATCTTGAATTAATGTTGTAAAAGTAGTCTCATGGAAATGACCATCATCTAATGTAGTTCTTGCTGTAATAAGGTGTACGTGTTTACCACCACCTACATCAATAGCGGGCCCTGTTTCAGTTGCAAGTTCGTGATGATGATTTAGAAAGAAATCAGTGTTTGTAAATAGTGCGTGTTTATGGCTACCACTTGTCAATACAATTACTTCGCTAGTAACACCAGCAAAACGATGATTGTGACGATCATCACCTTCTTCTGCTAATTTAACACTACCTAGAAATTCATGAACATGAGACTGGGTACCTTCTTCAGCAAGCTGAGCAGAAGGACGATTCTCAATTGATCTATTCTCAACTGGTCTATTTGAAGCAGCAATATACATAATTTCAACTCCTTATTAATAGTTTATCAAACATATATAGTTTCTATATCTTTGAGCACTACATTATATTCGACTATGTGTAATGTGTGTATAGAGCAAAAATGCATCCATATCTTGATGTATGTAAAGATTTTTAACGTAAAATCGAACTAGGAATACAACTTTTTAAAATTTTATAGTAACACTTTTGCCAGTCCGCAATATACTTGTATTGGGAAAGAAGCAAAGCAGTGAGCAACTTTTCTAATATAAAAAAAGGAAGGCGAAAATAATGAATTATAATCAAGAGATTAATACACAAAGGTGCAACGATCCAATTAGTATAGGCCCGTCATGTGTAGCTCAAATAGATGGAAGATTTTTCTTGCTTATAAAAATTGAAATAGACGTTAGGGGTAATGAAAGAGAAGACGTAATTGTAATAGAGATAACAGCAACTCAAGCAGCGGCATTAATAGCAGCGGGAGTTATGCGTTGTCAAATAGTTAATACAATTCCTACAGGAAGAGAAGTAGAGCTTATTTGTGCGTTTGCAGTAGGTCAAAATGTGTTCTTAGTATTTAATGTGGAAAATGCAACTGATCGTCTAGTTTTAGTTAGAGCACCTTTATGTAGAATTATTTAATCAAATTGTGTCAGAGTGAGAGTTCCTGAATAAAATTTATCAAATTTGAAAACATAGTAACAGATGTTCCAAATACATTGCAAAGTTTCAGTTGGATATTGACAAATTATTCTATGTTATGTATAATTCATATAATATAAACAATATTGTTAAAAGTGATGATGAGAAATAGTATTATGGATGAAGTCTTATAGAGAGAAGGTTCTAGGCTGGAAAACCTTTAGATAAACCATAAGAAGCAGTCTCTGAACAATAATCTTGAAACTAAGTAGAGATTATCGGCAAAGCCGTTATACTTTTTTCCTAGAGAGATCACAAATTTTGTGATAATTAGGGTGGTACCGCGAGAACACTCTCGTCCCTACATTTTTATTATGTATGGACGGGAGTTTTTATTTTTAAAGAAGTAAAAGATCAGTAATATTTTAAGTACTCAAACTTTAAAAGTCTTAGCCTTTAAAGTAAGTACACCACGAATCGGTGCGATAGCATCAGAGGAATTTTACGAAGGAGGGTTTTTATGAAGAAATTAGGTGTAAATGAAATTAGAAGAGAATTTCTAGAGTTTTTTAGAACGAAAGATCATATTATAGCGCCAAGTGCTCCATTAGTGCCTCAAAAAGACAAAAGTTTACTACTTATAAACTCAGGAATGGCACCACTTAAGCCTTATTTTGCAGGTATAGAAGAGCCGCCGGGAAAAAGAATGGCAACCTGTCAAAAATGTATTCGTACAGGTGATATTGAAAATGTTGGTAGAACATCAAGACATGCAACTTTCTTTGAGATGTTAGGTAATTTTTCTTTTGGCGATTACTTTAAAAATGAATCTATAGAGTGGGGATGGGAATTTGTAACAAAGAATTTAGACCTGCCAATAGATAAACTTTGGGCTACTGTATACGAGGAAGATGATGAGGCTTTTGAAATTTGGAGTAAAAAAATCGGTTTGCCAGAAGAAAGAATCGTTAGATTAGGTAAGGCTGATAACTTTTGGGAAATTGGTTTAGGACCATGTGGACCGTGCTCAGAAATCTATTTTGATCGTGGAGAAGCATGCGGTTGTGGCAGTGATGATTGTAAACCAGGCTGTGATTGTGATAGATACGTTGAGTTTTGGAACCATGTATTCACACAATTTGATAGAGATGAAGAAGGTAATTATAATCCTCTTCCAAATCCCAATATAGATACTGGTATGGGACTTGAGAGAATGGCGTGTATTATGCAGGGCGTAGATTCTATATTTGATATAGATACAATGCAGCATATACTAAAAGCAGTATGCCAAATCACCAATGCTGAATACAGAAAAGACGAAAAAACAGATGTGTCTATAAGAATTATAACCGATCACGTTCGTTCTATCTCTTTAATGATTGGAGACGGTATATTACCAAGCAATGAGGGTAGAGGATACGTTCTAAGAAGACTATTAAGAAGAGCAGCGCGACATGGAAAATTATTAGGAGTGACTAAACCTTTCTTATATGAGTTAGTGGATAAGGTTTCTGAAAACTATGGAGAAACCTATGTTGAGTTAATAGAAAATAAGGATTATATAAAAAAGGTAATCAAAGTTGAAGAAGAAAGATTTATGGAAACAATAGATCAAGGTATGGAGATTTTAAATCATCATATTGAAGAGCTTTCAAGTGCAAATGAAAATATTTTAAGTGGTGCTAATGCTTTTAAATTATATGATACCTATGGATTTCCACTTGATTTAACTAAAGAAATATTAGAGGAAAAAGGAATGTCTGTAGATGAGGCAAGCTTTGAAAATGAAATGGAAAAGCAAAGACAAAGAGCTAGAGATGCTAGAACTGGCACAGATACAGAAGGCTGGAAAGAAGATGTTTTTTCAAGCTTAGACAAAGATATCCAGTCAGATTTTAAAGGGTACAATAATTTAGAGTTAGAAGGAAAAGTATTAGCTATCGTAAATAAGGGCAACATTGTAGATGAATGTATAGCAGGAGAAGAAGCTACTGTTATACTAGACGAAACTGTTTTCTATGGTGAAGGTGGAGGTCAGGTTGGAGATATTGGTATTCTATACAATGAAACTACAAAGCTAACCGTATTAGATACAAAAAAAGGCCCACATAATCAAATTCATCATATAGTTAAAATCGAAGAAGGTTTGTTACACCTTGGAGATATTGTTAAAGCTAAGGTAGATACAGCTACAAGAATGAGTACTGCTCGTAACCACACTGCTACTCACTTATTGCATAAAGCATTAAGGGATGTAGTAGGTGACCATGTTCATCAAGCAGGATCTCTAGTAAATCCTGAAAGACTAAGATTTGACTTTACACATTTTGAAGGATTAACAAAGGATCAATTAATAGAAATCGAAGAGAATGTAAATAAGCAAATATTAAATGGATCAAGTGTAAATATATTTGAAACATCCATAGATGAAGCTAGACAAATGGGCGCACAAGCACTATTTGGCGAGAAATATGGAGATGTAGTAAGGGTTGTAAAAGTAGGAGATTATAGCACTGAGCTATGCGGAGGAACTCACGTAGGCAATAGTGGTGAAATTGGTATGCTTATTATATTAAGCGAGGCAGGAGTGGCTGCTGGAGTAAGAAGAATAGAAGCTATTACAGGTATAGAAGCATATAAATATGTACAAAAAAATCAGGAAACTATACAAAAAATAGCGGAAACATTAAAAACACAGACTCAAAATGTATTGGAGCGTGTAGAAGACTTAGCTTATGAAGTAAAGGAAAAAGATAGAGAAATAAACAAATTAAAAAGTCAGCTAGCAAGCAACTCTACTGGAGATATTTTAAACAATGCAGAATCTATTAATGGCGTAAATATAATAGTAGAATCTTTATCTGACCAAGAAATGGATGACTTAAGAAAAATAGGGGATGTATTAAAAGAAAAAATTGTATCCGGTATCATTGTATTAGGATCTGTCAGTGGTGATAAAGTTAACTTTGTTGCTATGGCTACAAAAGATGTAGTTGCTAAAGGAGTTCATTCTGGTAATTTAGTAAAAGAAGCTGCTAAAATCGCTGGTGGCGGTGGAGGCGGAAGACCAGATATGGCCCAAGCTGGAGGAAAAAATCCTGATAAGATAGAAGAAGCTTTAGCAGCTGTTAAAGAAATGTTAAAAAACCAATTAAATGGGTAATTTAACAATGTAGGGCATGGAAATCCATGCTCTACTCATTTAACATATAATTATGATATTACTTACTTTATAAGGGTATAATATGGTAAGATATTATTAATCTAATTTGGAAGGGGAATAATTATGTCTGAAAATCTAAATTTTACTATGAAGTTTGACTTGGATAAAGAAAAAGAGAAAAAGGCTAAGGACATTATCTTAACAGTATATGAGGCTTTGGAAGAGAAAGGCTACAATCCGACAAATCAGTTTGTGGGATATATTTTGTCTGGAGATCCTACATACATTACAAGCTACAATAATGCAAGAAGCTTAATAAGACAGATAGAAAGAGATGAATTATTAGAAGAGCTATTGAAGACATATTTAGATAAAAAGTAGGTGATTGTGAATTGAACATAAGGACAATTCGTTTTATAGCAGTATTAATTTTAATAGTTACACTGGCAACAGGTGTATCATATGGACAGGATAATAATACACCTGAGCATAAAGATCTTAAGGTAATAATGGTTGTAATTAACCGAATTGACTTTAATGATTTAGAAAAAATGCCTTATGTGAGACAGTTAATAGATAAAAGTTCTATTGCTTTAATGAATACTAAGGCTTCTGGATCAAACAGTGAGTTTAAATCCTATGCTACATTAGGTTGGGGAGTAAGGTCGGAAGCTTCCAATACTACCTCATTATTCTATAATTTAGATGAAGAAACGAGTTCTATTTATACGAGACGTACTGGGAAAAATGTACCTGAAAATGGGATTATAAACTTAGATATTACAAAATTAATCAACCAGAATGAAGCTGGTGAATATGGAGCTATGCCTGGAGCATTAGGTCAAGCTTTAAGAGATTCTGGATACAAGACCGCTGTGATTGGAAATAGCGATACTGATGATACACAATTAACCTCAGCTGCTTTAATAGCCATGGACTCAAATGGATATATAGATTACGGAGACGTAAGTCATGATTTAATTGAAGAAGATGCTACGAAACCATTTGGAATAAAAACAGATTACAATATGCTATTAAATAAATTTAATGAAGTATATTTAGATTCCAATTTAATTGTTATTGAAACTGGTGATACTACAAGGTTGGAAAGATATAAAGAAAATTTATATCCTGAAGTCTATGAAAATCATAAAAAAGAAATTTTATATGAAATTGATCGCTTTATTTCAGAGATTGTTGAAATTACAAATAAAGATAATGTAAAATTAATTATTTCTAGTCCATATCCGTCTAATGATGCAATAAGTAGAGGAGACAGATTGACGCCTCTTGTTATTTACAGTGGAGAAGATAAAGAACAGGTTTTAAACTCAGATACTACAAGAAGAACTGGGATCGTAGGAAATGTGGATGTTGGTCCAACAATTTTGTCTTATTTCAATTTAACATCTGATAAAATGACCGGTAGAGTGTTGACTTCTACTACTATGGAAGATAATTTAAGCTATATAAACAATTTAAATGGGAGAGTAGTTAATACGTCTACTCAAAGGGTGCGGGTTTTATATAGTTTTGCTATATACGAAATTGTTATTTCTATTCTGGCTTTAATATTGATAATTTTAAGAAGAAAATTAACAATTAAGTGGCATAAGTATATAGCCCTAGCTTTAGTAAGTAATATAGTTGCACCTTTTACACTATTGATAATGCCTTTATTTGGGGCAACGAGTATTGTAACTACATATCTACTATTAATAGGAATTACTCTAGCAATCGTTGTGATACTGAATTTATTATCTAAGGGTAATCCATTAAATACAATTTTATATGCAACGGCTTTGCTAGTGTTCGGATTATTAATTGATACTATAACTGGACAAAATTTAATTAAAAACTCTCTCTTGGGCTATGATCCAATAATAGGTGCAAGATATTATGGTATAGGTAACGAATATATGGGAGTGCTGATAGGCGCTGTTTTAGTATTTACTACAGTATTTATAGAAAGATATTCTGTAAATAAATATATTCCTATAATATTCTATGGACTGGTAGCAGTTATTATTGGTTTTCCTAAGCTTGGCGCCAATGTTGGAGGAACAATAACTGCAGTATTTGCGTTCCTATTCGTATCTATGCGATTATTAGGACAAAAAATTAATATAAGAAAATTAATATATATAGGCTTGGCTGTAGTAGGTGTAGTCGGTATTATGGCAATGATTGATTTGTTTATTTTAGAAAGCCAATCTCATTTGGCTGGTGCAATAAATCAAATTGTTTACGGCGGACCTATTGTAATATACCAAATAATTGTTAGGAAAATATCTATGAATCTAAGACTTATGGGTGTAACTATTTGGAGCAAGGTACTTTTAAGTGCAATTGTTATCTTAGGTATACTTTTATATAAGCCTATAGGATTTATAAAGAATATATCATTGAAATACCCTAAAATAGCAATAGGCTGGACAGGAATCATAGTAGCAAGTATTATTGGATTTGCAGTTAATGATTCTGGTATAGTAGCAGCAGCCACAGCTATTATATTCTTAACTTCAACAATATTATATTTAATAATTGATGATTTAAGTCATTAGAGCCGGAATAGTCCGGCTACAATTTTTTAATTAATTTGAGTAGGAGGTGTCATATGCCAAGAACCATGGGTTTGGATGTTGGAGATAAAACCATAGGCGTTGCTTTGAGCGATCTATTTGGATGGACTGCACAGGGACTTGAAACTATACGTAGAATTGGAATAAAAAAGGATCTTCAAAGGCTTGAAGAGATTATTAAAGAACACGAAGTAGATAAAATTGTAGTAGGACTACCTAAAAATATGAATGGAACAATAGGGCCGCAGGGTGAAAAAGTATTAGAATTTAATGAGAGATTACAAAAAAGATTCAGCAACATTAAAATTATTACTTGGGATGAACGCTTAACAACAGTAGCTGCTGAAAGATCTTTAATAGAGGCCGATGTTAGTAGAAAAAAACGAAAAGAAGTAATAGATAAAGTTGCGGCAGTTTATATTTTACAAGGTTATTTAGATAGTATAAGTAAATAAAATAAAGATTGCTCGTTGTCACTTGCAATCTTTATGTCGCACTCAATTTTAAACTCTGTTTTAAATTTCAAGTGCTCAAAATAATTATATAAAAGTAGTATTTTTTTATAATAATATAGTATATAATACAACTATGGTAAGTATACCATAGGAAAGGAGAATGTTTACATGGAAGAAAGAGAC
This sequence comes from Bacillota bacterium, assembly GCA_023387935.1. Lineage (GTDB taxonomy): Bacteria > Bacillota > Clostridia > Peptostreptococcales > Natronincolaceae > Alkaliphilus_B. Next base: position 9,711 of record JAEWHG010000198.1, on the reverse strand, counting down.
GATATCATAACATTATTAGACGAAGAGGGTAAAGAGCAAGATTTTGAAGTTATAATGACTCTTGAAGTAGAAGAGAATGAATATGCAGTTTTAGCACCTGTAGGTTCAAATGAAGAAGAAGATGCTTATGTATTTAAAATTGTATATGAAAATGATGATGAGTACTCATTAGTTACTATAGAAGATGATGAAGAATATGATAATGTAGTAGCTGCATATGAAACATTAATGGATGAAGAAATGTAATATATTAGAAGATGGACTCTAAATAGTCCGTCTTTTTTTGAACACTTGAAATTTAAAACAGAGTTTTAAATTGAGTGCGGTATAAAGTTTGTGCGTGAAAACGAACAATTTTTTTTTGAACATTTAAAATAATTAATGATTGACAAGATTGGAATCTTTTACTATAATATTACTTGAAAAACGTTATTATTTGAGAAATGAAGGTGAAAGCATGGATAACCTGATTGAATCACTAAAAGAAAGATTAAAAGACAAGGGATATAAACTAACTCCTCAGAGAAGAGCTACATTGGACACTATTATTGAAAACCAAGGAAAGCATCTAAATACGGAGGAAATTTATGATTTAGTAAAAGAAAAGTGTCCAGAAATTGGACTCGCAACTGTTTATAGAACTTTACAGCTCTTAGATGAGATGTCAGTTTTATCAAAGCTAAATTTAGATGATGGATGTATTCGATATGAATTAAATAACCATGAAAATGACCATCAGCATCATCACTTAATTTGTCAGAATTGCAATGATGTAATAGAGGTGGAAATAGATTTATTAGAAACCTTAGAAGATGAAATTGAAAAAAAATATCACTTTATTATTGAAGATCATTCCGTTAAATTTTATGGCATCTGTTCTAAATGCAAATAGTCTTGCAGAGCTTTCTGCAAGACTATTTTTACGGTATGATAAAATTACACGCTAAAAGCTCCATTATAAAGCTTCCTTAGAAGCTTTATTTACATATATAATTTTATGTTTTTTAGGATAACCTATATCATATAACTAAGTAGACAGATTAAATTAATTGAGAAAGTAAATTCTTATTTAATAATAAGGATACTATATAGATGAAAAATATGATAAAATAAACTATACGAGATAAGTTCGGATAATTAGTACTATGGGTATTAATATATATATAAGCAACACATAAACGGAGAAAACATAGGCAGAAGGAGAGATAATATTGGCTAGAAAAGTAGAAAAAATTAAAATTATTCCTTTAGGGGGATTAAGTGAAATTGGGAGAAATATGACCGCCTTTGAATATAAAGATGAGATTATTATCATTGATTGTGGTTTAAGTTTTCCAGAAGATGATATGCTAGGAATAGATATTGTTATTCCAGATGTAACATATTTAATTAAGAATAAGGAAAAAGTTAAAGGGATTGTATTAACCCATGGACATGAGGATCATATAGGAGCTTTGCCATACGTTCTTAGAAAACTTAATGTTCCAGTATATGGTACTAGATTAACGTTAGGATTAGTAGATATTAAAATTAAAGAGCATAAGCTTAGTGATATTCAGTTGCAAAAAGTGGATGTTGGACAAACTATCAAGCTTGGAGAATTTGAAGTAGAATTTATTCGTACTAGTCATAGTATGCCAGATGCGTGTGCTATAGCTATTCATACCTCACTAGGTATAATATTCCATACTGGTGATTTTAAAATTGATTATACACCTATTGATGGTCAGGTAATAGACCTACATCGTATTGCAGAGTTAGGCAAAAAAGGTGTTTTAGTAATGATGGCTGATAGTACTAATGTAGAAAGACCTGGATATACAATGTCAGAAAGTAGTGTAGGTGCAACATTTGAAAACATCTTTAGAAATGCTAAAAAAAGAATTATAGTTGCTACCTTTGCATCCAATGTACACAGGGTTCAACAGGTATTAGATTCAGCTTATAATTATGATAGAAAAGTAGTTGTATCAGGTAGAAGTATGGTAAATGTAATATCTGTTGCTCAAGATCTAGGGGTTTTAAACGTGCCTGAAGGCTTAATAATAGATATCAATGAGATGGATCAATATGATGATAATAGACTGATCATATTAACAACTGGAAGCCAAGGTGAGCCAATGGCGGCCTTATCTAGAATGGCAAGCTCTGAACATAGAAAGCTAAATATTCAAGCGGGAGACCTAGTTGTTTTCTCATCTAGCCCTATCCCTGGGAATGAAAAATCAATTACTCGTGTAATTAATCAGCTATTCGAAAAAGGTGCTGAAGTTATTTATGAAAGCTTTGAAGATGTTCACGTATCTGGTCATGCTTGCCAAGAAGAATTAAAGCTGATCCACAGATTGGCTAAACCAAAATATTTTATACCAGTACATGGAGAATATAAGCATCTAAAGCAGCATGCTAAACTAGCTGAAAGCTTAGGTATGCCTAAGGAAAATATATTCATTGGTCAAAATGGTACTGTTTTTGAATTCGGTGCGGACTATGGAAAACTAAATGGAAGTGTTCAATCAGGTAGAATTCTGGTAGATGGATTAGGCGTTGGAGATGTAGGAAATATTGTTTTAAGAGATAGAAAGCATTTAGCAGAAGATGGTTTAATGGTAGTTGTTGTTACTATTGCTAAAGATAACGGTAAAATTGTGGCAGGCCCAGACATTATTTCAAGAGGATTCGTTTATGTAAGAGAATCCGAAGATTTAATTGATGAAGCTAGAAAAGTTGTGCGAAGCGTCTTAGATGGTTGCGAACAGCAAAATATTAGGGAATGGTCCTTATTAAAGAGCTCTATAAGAGATAGCTTAAAGGATTTCCTATATGAGAAGACTAAGCGTAGACCAATGATATTACCAGTAATAATGGAAGTTTAAAACTAAACCACCTTGGTAATTTTACTCCAGGGTGGTTTTTCCATAATATTAATATGTAAACCTGGAGGGACGGCATGAATATCCTATTATATTTAATAATCTTAGCATTAGGAGCTTTCATAGGAAATAAAAAGCTGTTGAAAGATTCTATTATAACCAAGCTAGACAATATCCAAACACTTGCACTTTTACTACTTTTATTTATTATGGGAATTAGTATCGGTATGGATAAGGAAGTTATTGCTTCTTTTGCTACAATAGGTGTACAGGCAGTAATATTAGCATTATTTTCAGTAGGGTTCAGTGTTTTAGCTGTTAAGATTATATCAAAAAAAGTACTTGCTTTAGAGGAAAAGAGGGAAGAAAGTGACTGTTAAAATACTACTAGCTGTAGGCTTTGGTGTATTGTTTGGGCTATTTATTTTTCCAGCAAATATGGCTGCTTACATGGGAACCTTTATTAGTGTAGGACTTTGTATATTATTATTTTTTGTTGGAATAGATATAGGTAGACAAGAAAATATAGTTGAAAAAATAAAGGAATTAGGTTTAAAAGTACTTTTAGTTCCTTTAATGGTTGCATTAGGTAGTATCGTAGGCGCTATGCTAGGTGGAGTCTTACTAGGAATTCCACTGAATCACGCTGGAGCAATTGGTGCCGGTTTTGGATGGTATAGTTTATCTGCTATTGAACTTGCAAAACACAGTGCTCAGCTAGGTACATTAGCATTTATTACAAACGTATCTAGGGAAATTATTGCAATTATTACGATTCCTCTAATTGCTAAGTACATAGGTAAATTAGAAAGTATTGCACCAGCAGGAGCAACAGCGATGGATACGACGCTACCTATTATTTCGAAGGCTACAGATGGAAATGTAGCTGTTATTTCATTTATTACTGGTGTAACATTATCTTTATTAGTTCCAATTTTAGTTCCATTTATCATGATGCTACAATAATCGAAAAATAAAATTATTTTTCGATAAAAAGAAACAATGTACTCATCTAAATGTTGAAATTTAACTATTTCCTCGGCAATTTTCATTGCGTCATTGAGTAGTTACGCTGCGTAATTTTAAGTAAATATTTAAATTTTACTATAGATGTCCAATTGCTATATTTAATAAATATACTAAGGAACTACATTTGTAGAACATGAGGATAACTGTCGGTGAGTTAAAGTAAAAAAAGCCTCTATGATTAATAATGTTTGATAAAACATAAACTATATATAATTTTTAATAATTCTTGTAAAAGTATAACTACAATAATATAATATTAGTTGGTTATTCAACAGAGGGGTTTATATTTAAATAAAGGTATAAATGATAAATCAATATATTTAATGTATTAGGTATTGATTTATGATAAAGGAGTTGTATTTTATATTGAGTAATATAACATTACCATTTATAGAAGAATATATTAGAGATATTCTACCGAATAACGAAGGTCTTTTACGCGAAATGGAGTTGTATGCAGAAGAAAACCACGTACCAATCGTTCATAAAGAGGTAGGTGTTTTACTGCAAGTACTTACAAAGGCTGTTAGAGTAAAGAAGGTATTAGAAGTAGGAACAGCGATTGCATACTCAACCTTACTATTTTGCGAAGCTATGGGCGAAGAGGGTCATATCACTACAATTGAAAGAAATGAGAAAAGAATCAATCTAGCTAAGGCAAACATAGAAAAAGCAAATAAGACTAAAAATGTTCATTTAATACAAGGTGATGCAACAGAAATTTTAAAGCATTTAGAAGGTACATATGATTTGATTTTTCTAGATGGCGCAAAAGGACATTATAAGGAATTTTTAAATGATTGTATTAATTTGCTCAATCCAGGTGGCATATTAGTTTCCGATAATATTTTATATAAAGGTATGGTTGCTACAGATGATTTAGTAGTACGTAGACAAAGAACTATTGTAAATAGAATGCGAGATTACTTACAGTATATATGTAATCATCCAGGGCTGGATACTAGTATTATACCAATAGGAGATGGACTAGCTATTAGTTATAAAAAGTAGGAGGAATACACATGAAAAAGGTAGAGCTATTAGCCCCCGCTGGGGATTTAGAGAGATTAAAAGTAGCAGTTATGTATGGCGCTGATGCTGTATATTTAGGAGGCCAAATATTCGGTTTAAGAGCTGCAGCTAAAAACTTTAGCTTTGAGGATTTGGCAGAAGGTGTACAATTTGCTCATGAAAGAGGAGTAAAAGTATACGTTACAGCTAATATTATCCCACATAACGAAGATTTTGCAGGATTTCCAGAGTATTTAAAGGAAATATATAAAATAGGTGTAGATGCCGTAATCGTATCTGATCCAGGTACCTTTACCGTTGTAAGAGAAACCGTACCAGAAATGGAAATTCATATAAGTACTCAAGCAAATAATACAAGCTATATGACTGTAAATTTTTGGGGAAAACTTGGTGCAAGTAGAGTTGTATTAGCTCGTGAGCTTAATTTTAAAGAAATTAAAGAAATTAGAGATAATATACCAGAAGAACTCGAACTTGAAGCCTTTGTTCATGGTGCAATGTGTATGTCATATTCAGGTAGATGCCTATTAAGTAATTATATGGCTAACCGTGATGCAAATCGTGGTGAATGTGCACAGCCTTGTAGATGGAAGTATAATTTAGTTGAGGAAAAACGTCCTGGTGAATATATCCAAGTTATTGAAGATGAAAAAGGAACATATTTTATGAATTCCAAAGATCTTTGTATGGTCGAATATATTCCAGAAATAATTGAATCCGGCATAACCAGCTTAAAAATTGAAGGTAGAATGAAAACAACCTATTATGTAGCTATGGTTGTTAAAGCCTATAGACAAGCTATAGATAGATATTATGAAGACCCTGAGAATTGGGAATTCGATCCTAAGTGGATGAAAGAGCTTAAAAAGGCAAGTCATAGAGATTTTACAACCGGATTTTATTTAAATAAGCCCGGACATACGGATCACCATTACGATAATACATCCTATGTAAGGGATTATAGCTTTATTGGTATTGTTAAAAATTACGATCCAGCTACTAAAATTGCAACTGTAGAACAGCGTAATCGTTTCTTCTTAGGTGATGAAATCGAAATTACTGGACCTAAAGAAGAAGTTGCTATGACTGTTACGGAAATGTGGGATGAAGATATGAATCCAATTGATGTAGCTCCTCATCCACAACAAATTTTAAAAATTAAAATGGATTTTCCTGTAGAGGAAAATTATATTTTAAGAAAAGAACTAGAAACAGAAGGAAAGGCTGGGGAACATGACTTATAGACCTATTCTAATTGGCATTATTGGTGGAACTGGTTCTGGAAAAAGCACAGTTGCTCGGGCCATTTTTGAAAGTTTACCAGAAAAAAACATAGCAATTATACAACAAGATTCTTACTATAAAGACCAAAGCCACTTAACTTTTGAAGAAAGAGTAAAAACAAATTACGACCATCCATTAGCATTTGACTCGGATCTTCTAAAAAAGCATTTAAGTGAACTATTAAATAATAATTCTATTGAAAAGCCTATTTATGATTTTGAGCAGCATAATAGAAAACAAGAAACAGAAACAATATATCCTAAGGATATCATTATTTTAGAAGGAATAATGATCTTAGATGATGCTGAACTTAGAAAAATGTTAGATATTAAGATTTTTGTGGATACAGATGCAGATGTTCGTATTATAAGAAGAATACTTAGAGATATAAAAGAGCGTGGAAGAACATTAGAATCTGTAGTGAATCAATATTTAACAACAGTAAGACCAGCACATTTACAATTTGTTGAACCGAATAAAAAATATGCAGATATCATTATTCCAGAGGGCGGATATAATCAAGTAGCCATTGATATCATGGTTGCTAAAATAAAATCAATTATTGAAAATAAAAAATAATATAATAAAAGTATAACCCCTTATGCAAAGGTTAATAATAACTAAAAAGTATAAGGGGTTTTTTTATGTCAAGAAAAGAAAAACGAGAAGAAAAAAGAAAAAGTGAGAAGAAAGAAGTTTACATAAAAAGATTATTGTTCATTAAAGGATTATCCTTCTTAGTTTTATTCGCACTCATTATACGGTTATATTATATACAAATAGTAAAGCAGGAATTTTATACTTCAGAAGTAAGCAAGCAAAGAGAGCTTAGTATTCCAATAGACAGCGGTAGGGGATTAATATTAGACAGAAATTTTATTCCTTTAACCGATAGAATCGAGAAAAAAGTAGCGATTATATTTCCTCAATATTTTAAACTAAGTGATAATAACATTTTTCTTTTAGAAGAGATTACTGGGATTCAAGCGGAAGAATTATATAATAGAATAAAAAATTCTAAATATAATTTAGAGTTTTCCTTAAAAAATGATATAAACTTAGATGATGGAAGATTGATCACTACGAAAGGGTTATTTATTGTTAATAAAAAAATACGTTACGATGATGATGGCGTTTTAAGTCATGTAATTGGATATATCAATCAAGTAGATCTTAGAGGTATGTCCGGAATTGAAGGAGCAATGGATGGTTTATTATCTGGAAATGGTGGAAAGTCAGTAATTGCTACTTTAGATGGATTAAAGAGGTTTATTCCTGGAGAAGGATACGAAATAGTTAGCAATTATAAAAAGAATGAAAGTCTTAGATTGACTATTGATTACAATATACAGAAAATAGCTGAGGAAGTAATAGATGAAAGTGCTAGACAAGGTGCAATTATAGTTTCTGATATAAAAACCGGTGAAATATTAAGCATGGTAAGTAGGCCTAATTTCAATCCTAATAATATATCGGAGCACCTTAAAAGTGAAGGAGATGAATTATATAATAAGGCTATTCAAATGGCATTTCCACCAGGATCTATATTTAAAATAGTAGTTGCTATAGAGTCACTAATTAATGATCCCTCTATTATGGATGAAACATTTGAATGTTTAGGATACGAATCTGTAGGAAATTTCGAAATTAAGTGTTCTTCTTATGAGAAGGGTGGCCATGGAGAAATAGGACTAGAAAGAGCCTTTGCTGAATCCTGTAATTGTGTATTTATTCGATTAGTAGAGCGTATAGGAGCAGAAAGTATCATTAATATGGCAAAAAAACTAGGTTTTAATAATATTGTAAATATAGGGCTACAAGAAGAAAATAAAGGTAATCTACCATCAGGAGATAGTTTGTTAGGCCCAGCATACGCTAATATAGCAATAGGTCAGGGGGAAATATTGTCAACTCCTCTTCAGGTTAATCAATTAACTCAATTAATAGGAAATAATGGTCTAAAAAAACCCCTATATATCATGAAGGATATCGTGGATGATAAGCATAATACCTTAAAGAAATCAAATGTAGCTGAAGAAGAACAAGTAATAGATGAGAAAATAATTAAAATAGTGCAACAGTGGATGGAAAAGGTAATGACAGAAGGAAGTGGTCATCTGGCTAAAGATATTTCTAATATTACGGCAGGAAAAACAGGCTCTGCAGAATCTGTAGAAAATGGAAAAGAAGTAGTACACGCTTGGTTTACTGGGTATTATCCTTCAAAGGATCCTAAATATGCAATTACCGTTTTAGTGCAAAATGGTAGGACCGGAGGCGGTGTTGCAGTACCAATTTTTAAAGGAATAGTAGAAAAAATGATGGAACAAGGTTATAAATAAAATAGTAAGTGCTTAAAATAAAAGAAAAATTAAATAGAGCTTATACTATTATGTAAGTACATGCACATATGTAAACTCCCAAACATATTATTTAAAATAGCTATGTTGCTTTTTGAGGGAGGAGATGATCGGCATGTGGGCGGTATTATTAAGTTTATTTCCTATTACACTGAATCCTATTTTATTTTTAGTATCATATGTATCTAGTAGCACTTCTTTTCCACAGCCTCTAACCGCTGAAGAAGAGTCTATGTACTTAGAGAAATATGAACGAGGTGACGAAGAGGCTAGGAACATATTAGTTGAAAGAAATTTACGGCTTGTGGCCCATATTGTGAAGAAGTATTCTAATATTGGCCGTGATATGGACGATTTGATTTCTATAGGTACTATAGGATTAATTAAAGGAATTACTACATTTGATCGATCAAAAGGAACAAGGCTTGCGACCTATGCAGCTAGGTGTATAGAAAATGCTATCCACTCGCAACGGAAACATTATTTTGTTTCCGTTGGTGGAATTTACTTTTTTTCTGAAATACTTCCAAACATAATAATTTCTGCGTTTTCACCATTCCATACTATTTTATCCACCATGATTTTTAGAAAAGCTCTGATTTTTTCTGTATCCATAGAATCAATGCTATCTTTAAAGTTAGAAAGTACATCCTTTATAACATTTAAGTTATCTTCTTTAGCTTGATTCTTTTCCTGTTCCTCTTTTAGTTTTAGTAGCCTGTCTTTCATCCTAGCAGTTTCTCTATCCAAATCCTCTATCTGCTGAATAATATACTTTGCAGCTAAGCTATTTTGATTTTGTGATAGAGAAGATACCAAATTTCCAATAGACTGTTCGCTATTTTTTATATTCGACTCTAACATGGATATTTCACTTGCAATAGCATCTTGGGCGGTTCGGACGCTAATTTTATCATTTTCAATATTGTTCTGCATATTAGATTTGGAGTCAGCTGAATTTATAAGCTCATCAATGGTCATTTTATCTAGTTTATTGCCATGTGCATTTTTAACATCACAACGAGTTCTTTTGCTTTTTTCCTTCATTTCACACATGTAATAAAAGATTTGCTCTCCATCTTTATTTTTTCTACCCATTTTAGGTCTCATATAACTTCCACATTTACAGTATA
>JAEWHG010000185.1 GCA_023387935.1 Bacillota bacterium | reverse complement strand
GTACGACCCCATATTTCACTTAAAATTCCTCCCTTACGTTGCTTAAAAAACATTTTTAAAGTAGGCAAATCTTCAGTTAAACTGAAAACTATAATTCTATCCCCTGGAAGAATACTAGATTCTCCATTGGGTATGATCACCTCTCCATTACGAACTATAGATCCTACTATGATACCTTTAGGCAGGTTCAGCTCCGCCAAAGTTTTGCCAGTGAAAGGAAGGTCTTCTCCTACAATGATCTCGGTTACTTCTCCATCCCCACCTAACAATAAAGAAACTGATACTACTTTACCCCCTCTAATATATTTTAATATATTAGACGCTGTAATTAAAACAGGGTTTAAAGCTACATCTATTCCTAATTTATCTATTATTTTAGTATAGTTTTGTCTGCTGAATTTCGCTATAGTTTTTGGTACCCCTGCTTGTTTTGCCATTAGTGCCATAAGTAAATTCTGTTCATCTAATCCTGTAGCTCCAACAAAGGCATCCATAGACTCTAAATTTTCTTCCTCTAATAAATGGATATCTGTTCCATCTCCATGAATAACCAATACATTATCTAGCTTTTCTGCTAGCTCCTGACATCTTACTTTTTCTTGCTCTACAACTGTTACTGCAATATTTACTTCAGTGAGCCTTTCCGCTAGATAAAAGCCGACTCTACCTCCTCCAAATATCATTACCTGTTCTATATCTTTTCTAGTTCTGCCTTTTTCGAGCTTACTATTCAATCTTGCTATATCTGCACTTTTTCCCACAACATGTATAATATCATCTTCCATCAACTCCGTTGTTCCATTTGGAATTATTACTTTGCCATTTCTTGATATAGCAGTTATAAGAAAACCTTTAAAATCGTTAAGATCTTTAATATATTTCCCAACAAACTCTTCATTACGACTAATATTAAAATCCAGCATCGTAACTTTTCCTTTTGCAAAATCTCCCGCATAAAAATTAAAATTCTTTAGTAAATATCTTTCCATTGCCTTTGCTGTTTCTAATTCAGGATTAACAATATGATCAATGCCCATCTCTTTTTTTACAAAATCCAACTGCTCCATATACTCTGGATTTCTGATTCGTGCTATTGTTTTTTTGCAACCTAATCTTTTAGCCAAGGAACATATCACAGTATTGGTTTCGTCTCCCTTAGTGCATGCAACTAACAAATCGTAGTTTTTAATATTTAGCTCTTTTAATATCCCTATATCCACGCCACTGGCGGTAACCGTTAGTACATCCATATGTTCATTTATTCTCTCTAGCACCTTCGCATTTTGGTCAACAAGTGTTACATCTACCTCCTCAATCACTAAGGATTCTGCTAATTTTTGACCTAGCTTTCCGGCACCAACTATCATAACTTTCATTTGATTCACTCCTTAGATTTATAGCAAGTCCCTCATTTATGTACAATATACTTTTATAGTTAATCTTATTTTATATTACCAAATTATGCCCTTAAATAATAGGGAAAACCATAAATATCTCTATATATTTTAATTACTATGAAATTCTTTAAAGAAAGTGAATTTCTAATCTAATTGTGTTATAATACAGTGGTTGACAAATATTATGTAAGGGATGGTTATGAATTGATTAATGTAAATAATTTAAGTATAGGATTTCAAGGACAAAAGTTATTTGATGATGTTAATTTAAAGTTTACACCTGGAAATTGTTATGGTGTAATTGGTGCTAACGGAGCTGGCAAGAGTACCTTTTTAAGAATATTATCAGGTGAAATAGAGCCAAATACTGGCGATGTATCCATTGCTCCAAATATACGTATGTCTGTTTTAAAACAGGACCATTATGCATATGATCAAAATGAAGTTATACAAACTGTTATTATGGGAAACAAAAGACTTTATGAAATTATGGTAGAAAAAGATGCAATTTATGCTAAGGAAGACTTCACTGATGAAGATGGAATAAGAGCATCTGAGCTTGAAGGTGAATTTGCGGAGATGGATGGTTGGAGTGCAGAAGCTGAAGCATCATCTTTGCTACAAGGCTTAGGTATAGGTACTCAGTTACATTATAAAAAAATGGCAGACCTAACAGGTACTGAAAAGGTTAAGGTGCTACTTGCTCAAGCACTATTTGGCAAACCTGGAATTCTTATTTTGGACGAGCCTACGAACCATTTAGATATCGCATCTGTAAATTGGTTACAAAACTTCTTAGGTGATTTTGAAGGAACAGTTTTAGTAGTATCCCATGATAGACATTTTCTTAATGAAGTATGTACGCATATGGTAGATATCGATTTTGGTAAAATTAAAATGTTTGTAGGAAACTATGATTTCTGGTATGAATCAAGCCAGTTAGCTCTTCAATTGTTGAAGGATCAAAATAAGAAGAAAGAAGATAAAATTAAAGAACTACAAGCATTCGTTGCTAGATTTAGTGCAAATGCATCTAAATCAAAACAAGCTACTTCTCGTAAGAAATTATTAGAAAAAATATCTTTAGATGATATTCAGCCTTCCACTAGAAGATATCCATTTGTAGGATTTACTATGGAAAGAGAAGTAGGTAATGATATATTATTAGTTGATAATTTATCTAAAACTATAGATGGTGTAAAAGTACTTGATAACATTAGTTTTATAGTAAATAAAGGAGATAAAATTGCCTTTATAGGAAGCAATGAAATAGCAATTACAACACTATTTAAAATATTAATGGGTGAAATGGAACCAGATAGCGGTACTGTTAAATGGGGAGTAACTATTACAAAATCCTATTTCCCTAAAGATAACTCTGAATTCTTTAATGATGTAGATTTAAATCTTATCGATTGGTTGCGTCAATTTTCAGTAGAGCAATCTGAAATATATTTACGTGGATTTTTAGGTAGAATGCTATTCTCTGGAGATGAAGCACTTAAAAAAGTTAACGTATTATCTGGAGGAGAAAAAGTTAGATGTATGCTATCTAAAATGATGATAGCTAATGCTAATGTTCTATTACTTGACCAGCCTACAAACCACTTAGACCTAGAATCTATAACTGCTGTAAATAACGGTTTAAGAGATTATAAAAGTAATATTTTATTTGCATCTCATGACCATCAGTTTATTCAAACTATAGCGAATAGAATTATTGAAATCAAGCCTGACGGATATAACGATAGAGTTATGACATACGAAGAGTATATTGAGGCTTTTCTTAATAAATAGATCATTCTATTATAATTAATAGAAAAAATCCCAGAGATAATACATATTTTCTGGGATTTTTTTATTAATAAATGTTTTAAGATTGTAAAAAGGAATTATGCTACTATTTATATTTATGCCAATACCCTAACTAAAATACTCGCTACCATAAGTATAATTGATCCCCCAATACGTGTTGAGATCTGAGCAAATGGTAATAATTCCATTCTGTTTGCTGCACCTAAAACTGCCAAATCTCCTGATCCACCCATGTTTGTAGAACATAATCCTACTGAAAGTCCTGCCTCTATTGGATAAAAGCCCATAAGTTTACCAACAATCATTGATCCAAATAAAGAGCCTAATACAGTTGCAGCTACAAGAATAACATAAATTAGTGAAAGTGATTCTACAACTGCTGCTAAATCTAATAAAGCTATACCGATACCCACAAGTAAAAGTTGTGATATATTTTTAATTAGTGCATTATACCAGTAAGCGCATGCATCTTCTAAATTTTCTGGTAATACTTTAAATGATTTTGCTAATACAATTACAATTACCATATAAGCATATGTATGGAATGCAGGTAAAGCCATATTAATCATTCTAGCAATCATAAGGAATGACATTGCAACAAGAAAACCTATACCAAACTGCTTGTAATCTAAAGTTGCTTGTGGCTTTTTGCTATCATCTACAACCGCTTCTTTTCCTACAGGCATTAGAAGACCATTTCCTGTTAATGAAGGTTTAGCTTTACCAAACTTATCTAATAATCCTGCAAATACAATAGCAAAAGCATTAGCAAGAGAAACAGATGGGATCATTTTTGTTAAAATAACTGATGCATCTAAATTAAGAATACTTGAAAACATTTCTGAAAGCGGAATAGCACCTGCTCCCATTCCTCCACCCATAGCTGGAATACCTACATAAAGAATAGCTTCAGCAAATCCATATCCAGTAAACTCTCCAACTATAGCCACTATAGCTAAACCTAGAGCCTGTGCAGCCAGTATACATGGTAAATATCTTACAGCTGCTTTGACTAATAATTTTCTATCCATCCCCATTATACTTCCTGCAATTAAAGTAGCTAAAGCAATATCAATAAAGTTGCCTGAACCGGTGAAAAATTCACTTATATTTGTAATTGTCGATTCTGGAATAATTTTAAACATAACTAAAGCTGCACAACCAAATACTATTACAATGGACCCACCACCAAAATAATCTTTGATAATTGGAGTATGATCACCAATAAGTCCAAAAATTGCACCTAATAGTATCATAACTGGTATAGCTCCTGCCATACCTTTTGGTAAAACATCTAGGTACATTGCCCCAAATACCAATACTGAAAAAGCTATAAAATATGGTAATTTTATACCCATTATTTTAAATTCTTCTTTTATATTCATTGCGCCATTACTTGTCATAGTATGAGCCCTCCACATTCATATTAATTTAATTTCCCAATAACTCTTTATTTAGGATTAGTAATTTTCCCGTAAATAGCAGATGTTGCTGCTACTGCAGGTGATGAAAGATAAATTAAAGCATTTGCACTGCCCATTCTCCCTAAGAAATTTCTATTGCTTGTACTTAAAACTACTTCTCCATCACTTACAAGTCCACCACTTCTTCCCTGACAAAGTGAGCAGTATGAATGTGTAACCATTGCACCAGCTTCAACTAATGTTTGAATATAACCTAAGTCTAAAGCTTCTTTGTATATTTTACTTGATGCTGGCGTTACAATGAATTTAGTAAACTTATTTATTTTTTTACCCTTTAGAATTTTAGATGCAATTTCTAAGTCTTCTAGTCTTCCATTTGTACATGAACCTAAGAATACTTGATTAATTTCTACACCTTCCACATCTGTTATTGGTTTAACATTGTCAACATAAGGTGGGCATGCAATTTGTGGAACTAAATCCTCTGCTTTATAGTAAAGTATCTGTTCATATTTTGCATCATCATCAAATGTTAACCACTCTACATTTTTAGTATCTACACCAGTATATTCGCATGTTTTTGCATCCGGTGCAAATAAACCAACCTTTGCTCCACATTCTACAACCATATTTGAAATTGTAAGTCTTGAGTCAATACTTAATTCATCAATAGCTGTTCCGCAGAATTCCAATGATTTATATGTTGCTCCATCTGCCTTAATGTCACCTAATACTTTTAATATAATATCCTTAGAGCTAACACCTTTAGGTAGTTTTCCATCAATCTGTATCTTAATTGCACTTGGTACTCTTACCCACATTTCACCAGTACCCATAATAGATGCCATTTCAGTATGACCAACCCCTGTTGAGAAACATCCTACCGCTCCATAGGTAGTTGTATGAGAGTCTGTAACATAAATAATTCCACCTGGTTTGGCATATCCTAGTTCTGGTATTAATTGATGAGTTATAC
>JAEWHG010000155.1 GCA_023387935.1 Bacillota bacterium | reverse complement strand
TACTAATTTCATACATAACCTGTTCTCCTTTACCCATTCCAGTATTCCCTCTATCATCTACCATGACAACAACTGGATCATTCTTTGCTTCCTTTATTAAGCTAACAATTTCAGGCGAAGTTAACATAGTAGGATTTCCAGATGATCGTGATATGCATCTGCCACCTATATTTAAAACTGCTCTTTCTAAGGTTTTTCTAGCACAATTGTCTCCATCAGTTACTAAAATAACTTTTCTTTTTCCTTCTGTATTCATTTTTTCACATCCTATGGTTTAGTTTTAGGATTAAAGAGAACAGCCATTGTATATCCAAAAACTATAGCTGCTGTAATTCCACCAGCAGTAGATGACATTCCACCAGTAAAAGCGCCCAATATTCCATCTTCCTTAACCGCCTTAATTGCTCCTTTTGCTAATGCATATCCAAATCCTGGTATAGGAACTGTTGCGCCTGCACCACCAAATTCTACTATAGGTTCATATACACCTGTAGCACCCAGTATAACCCCTAATGTTACAAATAAAACTAAAACATGAGCAGGTGTAAGTTTTGTTTTATTAATTATAATCTGACCCATTACACAAATTATTCCACCTACTATAAATGCATTGATATATTGCATATTACCATCTCCTAATTCATTAATTGACTCTGTATTGTAACGGCATGAGCTATACTAGGAATAGATTCCCCTTGCAGGGCACTTGTTGGTGATAATAAAGCTCCAGTAGCAACTAGCAATATTTTTTTTAGTTTTTTCGATTTTAACTGTTTATATAAGTAACCACCAAATACAACTGCAGAACAACCACATCCACTACCTCCAGCATGAGTGTCCTGTCTTTCATGGTCGAATATCTCCACGCCACAGTCTTTAAATACCTTCGACATATTATAGCCTTCTTTCTCTAATAGCTCTAGAACTATTTCATGACCAATTTTCCCTAAATCTCCTGTAATAATAAGATCATAATCTTCTGGCTTAAATCCCGTATCGTTGAAATGAGCCTTTAGAGTATCTACTGCTGCTGGAGCCATGGCCGCCCCCATATTTGCAGCATCCTTAATGCCAAAGTCTATTACTTTTCCCGTTGTAATATAAGTAATATATGGCCCACTTCCCTCTGAAGACACTATTGAGGCACCTGCACCTGTTACTGTCCACTGAGATGTAAGGGGCCTTTGATTTCCAGACTCTAACGGAAATCTATACTGCCTTTCTGCTGAAGAAAAATGACTCGATGCAGTTGTAATAACCTTGTCTGCATAGCCTCCATCTACTATCATAGCTGCTAAGCTAAGAGATTCTGTAGAATTAGAGCAAGCACCATATATACCAAAAAAAGGCACTTTCATTTCTCTAGCTGCAAATGATGTTGGCATAAGCTGATTAAGCAAATCTCCTCCAAACATATATTCCATGTCTGCTAAATTCATTTTAACTTTATCTAGTGCAATATTAGCAGATTGTTTTATTAATTCACTTTCAGCTTTTTCCCAGCTATCTTCACCCAATAAATCATCGTCTACTATTTTATCGAAATACTCAGCAAGGGGCCCGTCTCCTTCCTTAGGTCCTACAGTGGTACCTGTAGCAATAATCGAAGGAGGATTCATTAACTTTACAGTTTGACTTCCTAATTTTTTTACAGCCATAATTAATTACCTCCTAATTTTTAAAAATATAATATAATATCCCGACTATTACAGAAGACCCTATGCCATACACTAACACTGGACCAGCTAAAACGAACATTTTTGCAGCGACTCCCATTATAAACCCTTCTTTTTTAAACTCCATCGCAGGAGCAACAATAGAATTAGAGAATCCTGTAATAGGAATAAGAGAGCCTGCCCCAGCTCTTTTTCCAATAACATCATATACGCCTATTCCTGTTAAAAATGCGCCTATAAAAACCATTATGATCGTAGTTATATTACTAGCATCTAAATGAGAATAACGGTAATGTGATTCTATTAGATTATGGATAACCTGTCCAATTGTACAAATTAATCCGCCGACAACAAAGGCCCAAATACAGTTTTTTAATAAATTAGGTTTGGGAGTTTTTGTATCAACATAATTTTGATAAGCCTTATTTCTATTTGATTGCTTCTTTGACATTTATATCACCCCATATTCAGTATTATCTTAGTTGATTTAGTGTATATTTATCTTTTAAATCATCCATATTTAAATCGAAACCTTTATTTTCAAATTGATGAATCAGTCTTCTATCTTCTATATTTTCAAGTTTTTGCAAGTTATATTTTCGTATTAAATAATATGATTTATATTGGTTCATATATATTTACACTTCCTTCAAATTAAAAATTAGCAAGCCAATTTAAAAATGATCCTATTACCTTCCCAAATATCAATGAATATACTATAAATATTGTGTACCCATCTAATCTAAATCTCCTAATTATTACTGGCATAACATTTAATACCTCTGCTAATGCAGACGCTAATAAACCTATGAATATACCCATACTAAATCCCACAATTATTACTACAAACCTTCCTAAGTTTATTCCAATTCCTACAAGAGATACTATAGACGCTACAACTGCACCAACAATAATTACATCTTCATAAAGCCTAATATAATTATAGGTTCTGGTTATCTGGGCGAATCTAGGAATTATTTGCAATACGGAAAGCAGAGCTACAATTCCCGCTCCTACCATAATGCCATTTGATAACCCTACTACAGGTACAACTATATATTTCATATTCAACACCCCTATTGCTGTCCATGCGTTTTATTTTTTATATACTCATCAACACTTTGTTGATAAGAGTATATTTCCATTTCCAAGGGAGTCGGTTCAGTACTTAATTTTTTCTTAAATATATGGTTAAAAAATACGGACATACCAGCACCGATTCCCAAGGAATAAGGTATTTGCAATAGTAATGGTCTATCAGATTTCTCTCCTGTAATAATCTCATATATTATGCTATGTGCAGTTTTCATATCTACATCGGAGTGGAAGTTAATAATGGCAGTAATAGCACCTATAAAAAGCAAAAAGCATACACTTGCAAGTCTCAATATTTTATATCTATCTTCGCTAATATTTTTATCAGTAAAATGAATCAAAACATCAGTTTGACCTATTATGACAAGATCAGTATACGGTATTTTTTCTTTTATGAAACTTATAATTGATATTACAGAAATTAAAACATTTATTTCTTTTTTCGTATCAACTGGATAATTTAAATTCTCTAATTTATATTTGATTTCTTCTTCTGCAGCAATTTCTGCTAGATCTTTTAATAAAACAGGTTTGTCATCTGGAAGAGAAACTTTGCCTTTTGATCTTATAAAGATTTGATTATTATTCGTCATTTCACTATATCTCCAAAAGCAATTATCGTATTAAAAACCAAATCTGCTCTCTCCGGTATTTTGTTTACATTTTTAATTGATAGAACATACCATGCACCAAAGGAAAGTGCTAAAATTATGCTTATAACTACTATATTTCTGTGTTTTTTCAATGTATATATCATATATTCACCATCCTTTGTATTTATTATTTACTATTTTTATTTTTTAATTCCTTTTTATTATTCATATCAATTAGCCCAGTTAGCATTATAAAAACTCATTTTATGCTATGACATCACTTTCTCACACAAAAAAAGAAGACTTGTTTTAAGCCTTCTTCATTATATCTTTCATATTTTGCAATACTTTTTTTTCAATTCTCGAAACCTGCACCTGTGAAATCCCTAAAACTTGAGCGATTTCAGTTTGTGTTTGATCTTTAAAATATCTTAAAAATATAATCTGTCTTTCCCTTGGCTCTAGTTTTGAAATAGCTTCTTGAAGCACTATTTTATCTATTACTTCGCTATCCTCTAAGGTATCTCTTTCACTAATTTTATCTATAAGATGCACGGGTGAGCCATCATCCTGGTGAATAACATCATACAAATATTCTGGATGAGCACTAGAATCTAAAGCCATTACAATTTCTTCCTTAGATACGTCCATGTCGTCAGCAATCTCTTGCAAAGTTGGTTCCCTACCATTTTCTTTTTGCAACTTTTCCTTTGTCATTTTTACCCTAGTAGCTGTTTGCTTTAAAGATCTTGAAACCTTAATTATTCCATCATCTCTTAAAAAGCGTTTTATTTCTCCAATAATCATAGGTACTGCATATGTAGAAAATCTTACTTCAAAGCTTATATCAAATTTTTTAATCGCTTTAATTAATCCAATACACCCTAATTGAAATAAATCTTCTCTTTCATATCCCCTATTTGCAAATCTCTTTATAACACTTCGAACTAAGCCTAAATTATGATTTACTAGTGTTTCTTGAGCATGTAAATTTCCTTTTTGGGCTTCTAATATTAGCTCTATGGTTTTATTATGCTCTAATATTTCAACCGGTTCCCCTGAAAATGCTGAAAAATTCATTTTATCTACCCCTTACTCTACATTCAGGCTTTTGAACTTTTTTATCATTCTAATTGTTGTTCCCTTTTCTAGTTCAGAATATACTTCAACTTCATCCATAAAAGTTTCCATAACTGTAAAGCCCATGCCCGAACGCTCTAATTGGGGCTTAGATGTAAAAAGAGGCTCCCTAGCTTGTTCAACATTATCAATTCCTTGCCCCTTATCTTCAATAATAATCTCCAGCTCGCTGCCATTTATTTTGCATGTTACAATAACTATACCAGCATTATCTTCATATCCATGAATAATTGCATTCGTTACCGCTTCCGATACAGCCGTTTTTATATCCGTAATTTCCTCTATTGTAGGATCTAACTGTGATGCAAAAGCAGCTACTACTACTCTAGCGAAAGCCTCATTTTGCGACTTGCTATCAAATTCTATTTTCATATAATTTTTATATTCCATTTAATCGCACCCCTTTACATATGATTAAGAGCATCACGTTTGTTATTATGCTTATTTATAATACTATATAAACCAGCTAAATTAAAAATCTTATCTATTTTATCAGCTACATTTATAACCGATACCTTTCCTCCTAGTTTAGCTATATTTTTATATCTTCCAATAATAACCCCTATTCCTGAGCTATCCATAAATCCCATTCCGCTTAAATCAAAAACTAAATTTCTAACCCTATGCTGAATAATTGTATCATCCAGTTCTGTTCTAATGCTTTCTGCAACATGATGATCTAATTCGCCATCAAACTTAATAATTAGTGTGTTATCTATCATCTCGTATTTTAATTGCAACTTCTACCCCTCCCATTTACATGATATATACTATTTCTATAAATATAGGACAAGTCCTTCAGTGAAAAAACACTTGTTTTGTAACATTCTGGAGGTGTTATTTAATAAAAATAAAAAAGCTGACGTAATTTGTCAGCTTTTATTTTAAACTTATACTAAATCATATACAAAATATTTTTCATCATGATATTATATATATTTCATCTTTTTCACACCAAGAGCATCTATTCACAAATTTCACCAAATAAATCATATTCTTTTGCTCTTTCTATTTTACACTTTACAAACTTATTTATTAAATTTTCTTGCCCATTATTTTTTATATAAACGACTCCATCAATATCAGGAACATCCATGTATGTCCTACCTACATAGTAATTTCCACCCTTTGTTTTTGATTCAATTAAAACTTTATAAATATTACCTATTTTTCTATCAAGGCTATCTTTTGATATTTTTTCTTGAAGCTTCATTATTTTATTATGTCTGCTCTTTTTAGTTGCATGATGTATTTGCTCTTTTAATTTTGCTGCCGGTGTATTATCTTCCTTCGAATAGGTGAATACACCTAGTTTATCAAACTTTGTTTCTTCTACAAATTCATAAAGTTCTTTAAAATCTTCCTCTGTTTCACCTGGGAATCCTACGATTAATGTTGTTCTTAGTATAACATCAGGTATTTCTTTTCTTATCTTACTTAATACCTTTCTTATGCTTGCTCCATCACTTTTTCTATTCATCCTTTTTAATACTCTATCGGATATATGTTGAATTGGAATGTCAAAATAATTACAAATTTTATCATTGTTTTTTACTACGTCAATTAATTCATCCGTTATGGTTTCTGGATATGAATATAAAAATCTTAT
>JAEWHG010000123.1 GCA_023387935.1 Bacillota bacterium | reverse complement strand
CTTACCAGTATCTAAGCCTGATGATACATGCAGTCCAAACACATTATCTACATCTTTTAAATGTCCTTCTGCAACAAACTGTCTGGCACCTTGGCCAATTTCCTCTGCCTGCTGAAATAAAAGCTTTATGCTTCCGTTTATTTCATTTTCCTTAGATTTTAATATTTTTGCTGCTCCAAGTAATGATGCAGTATGAGCATCGTGGCCACATGCATGCATTAATCCTTTATTCACTGATGTATATTCTATATCATTTGTTTCGTCTATTTCAAGGGCATCGATATCAGCTCTTAGAGCTATTGTCTTCCCTTTTTTTGCTCCCCCAATATAGCCTATAACCCCTGTTTCGCCTACTCTCTCGTAAGGAATTCCTAAAGTTTTAAGCTCCTGCTCTATTTTTTGTGCTGTTTTATATTCCTTTAAACTTGGTTCTGGGTTAGCGTGAAAAAATCTTCTTAAGTTTACAATATATTCTTCTTCGTTATTTACTAGGTTTTTTATGCTCATATTATCCCTCCTACCAAGTAGTTACTTGTGATCCTTTATAAATTTCATCAACGATCTTCCTAACTTCTTCAGTTTGGTACAATTCAACTACTTTCTTATACAATTCATTATCCTTATCCTCTGTTCTAGCTACGATTATATTAATATAAGGCTTTGAGTTTTCATCAATTGGTTCAAGAAATATTGAATCCTTTGTAGGTGTAAACCCTGCATCTACTGCGAAACCACTGTTTATCGCAGCAGCAGCTACGTCGTCAAGAGTTCTTGCTGTTGTTCCTGCATCCATCTCTGTTATTTTTAAATTAAGTTTATTTTCAGTAATATCTTTAAGTGTAGGAAGATTTCCAGCAGCTTCATCAAGCTTAATTAGTCCAGCAGTTTGAAGAAGTATTAAAGCACGACCACCGTTCGTTGCATCATTTGGTATTGTTATTTCGTCTCCTTCTTTAAGCTCACTAACATCTTGAATCTTTGATGAATATAAACCAATAGGTGCAATAACTGTTTCCCCAATAGCTGTAAGATCTAAACTATGTTCCGTTTTAAAGTTTTCAAAGAATGCATAATGTTGAAACGAGTTGATATCAATTTCCCCATCAGCAAGGGCAACATTCGGCCTTGTATAATCTGAAAAACTAATTACTTCTAAAGTGATATCTTCCTTGGCAAGTTCCTCTTTAATATGAGCCCACACCTCATTGTCACTTCCTGTAATACCAAGTTTAATTACCTTTTTCTCTTCTGTTTTAGTTTCCTTTGCAGCACATGCAGTAAATGTTGCTGCTATAACGATTAATAATATTATTGAAAGAATATTTTGAATTTTTTTCATGATATTTTGTCTCCTATCTGTTTAAAAATTTGTGATATCTAAGAGTTGTAAACTCCCTCTGCCATAAGAGGGAGTAAGAATCCTATATCTCTTAGAATTATTTATTATTGTTAATGACTTATCTTTTTAATTAAAATATTACCTACACCTTGTATAATAGATACTAATATTAGAAGTATGATTACTGTTACAAATGTAATATCCGTTTGAAATCTTTGATAACCATATCTTATTGCCAAGTCTCCAAGGCCACCGCCACCAACAGATCCCGCTATTGCTGATGATCCAATTAAGCTTATAAATGTTATTGTTACCCCTCTTATTATTCCAGGTAATCCTTCTCTAAGGTATACTCTAAAAATGATATCTATAGGACCTGAACCCATTGCCTGTGCAGCTTCAATTATTCCCTTATCAACTTCAGATAGTGCACTTTCAATCTGTCTTGCAAAGAAAGGTACTGTACCAACTACTAATGGGACAATTGCGCCTTTAATTCCTATTGCAGTTCCGACGATTGCTCTTGTAAGTGGTATTAATAATGCGATTAAGATGATAAATGGAATACTTCTAAATACATTTATTATTTTATCTAACACGTTATTAACCGGTGTATTTTCTAATATACCACCTTTTCTTGTTACAACAAGGACTACTCCTAATAAAACTCCTACTACAAGAGATATAGCTCCAGATATTGAAACCATCGTAAGGGTTTGATATACAGCTTCTACAATCTCTCCCTTAGCATTAAGAACGTTTGGTATATATTTTAGAAGAATTTCTTCCATGTTCGATCACCTCCACTTTTAATCCCTTCTCTGTGAAATAATTAATTCCTTTTTGTATATCCTCATGAACTCCACTAAATAGCACAATTAACTCACCAACTGGTGTTTTTCCTAACACCTCAAGGTTTCCGTATAGAATACTTGCATTGATATTGAGTTTTCTTGAGGCTTCTGAAATCAGTGCATCTTTTGTAGCTTCCCCTAGATAGCGCACTCTAGTTAATATATCATTTTCCTTTATATTGAATATATTATCCTTTAGCTCAAGCAGTTCAAATATCTTGCTTGTATTTGTAGCAGTTTCTAAAAATCCTTTCGTTGTTTCCTTTTCTGGATCGCTAAATATTTTTACAATACTTCCTTCTTCGATTACTTCTCCATTTTCCATAATGCTCACTCTATCACATATATCTTTAATAACTTCCATTTCGTGCGTTATTAGTATAATAGTTAATCCAAGCTTTTCTTTTAGTTCTTTTAAAAGATTTAAAATTGACTTTGTAGTTTTAGGGTCAAGTGCTGATGTAGATTCGTCACACAGTAAAACCTCTGGATCGTTAGCTAAAGCCCGAGCTATAGCGACTCTTTGCTTTTGGCCCCCACTTAATTGGGAAGGATAGGCATGTTCTTTATCGCTAAGACCTACAAGGTCTAATAACACTTTCACTTTTTTTCGTTCTTCATCTTTAGTCAGTTTAGAACCTTTTAAAGGATATGCCACATTATGATAAACGTCCCTAGAGCTAAAAAGATTAAAACTTTGAAAAATCATTCCTATTTTCTTTCTTCTTTCTCTAAGCTCTTTTTCAAGAAGAAGAGTTAAGTCCTCTCCTCTGAATAAAATACTACCTTCCGTAGGTCTTTCAAGAAGATTGATACATCTTACCAAGGTACTCTTTCCTGCACCTGAATATCCTATAATTCCATATATTTCTCCCTTTTCAACCTTAATTGAAACATCTTTAACTGCATGAACTTTATTCTTACCATCATCAAAGACTTTACTTACATTAACAATTTCTATCAATTTTAAAACCTCCTATTCCTAATCTATCTTATCCTTAAGGGTCCTTTAAGGATAAATAAAAAAGCCTTCGCCACTTTGCAACTAGTTGCAAAGGGACGAAAGCATCGTGATTACCACCCTAAGTTTATATAGACCTCACGGTTCTATACCTCCACAAGTACGCAGGAATTTAATCCATTAATACTCTGGCACTGTAACGTGTGCATAACGTGACTACCTAAAGTTTCCCTTCAATAGCCAGACTCCAAGACCATATTCAGCGTGCTATCCTTTGCTCCATCTCACCAACAGGAGCTCTCTGTATAAGTATTCACATACCTACTCTTCTCTTCAATGTCTTTAATAATGTTTTAAGTTATTAGATAAGATTATACTCTCAAAACATTTAACTGTCAACATATAATTTCATAAAATTTTATAAAATATTTTTCATTTCTTTTTTGGTGTATACTATTAACAAAGACATGTATATAAATACATGTCTTGTTATAATATTAGATACTTGGAAATAAAACCTTTCAAAATGAAATTTGATATTTTTAATCAAGATTTAATTTTCTTTTAAATATATAATAGGTTGATACGTAAAAAATTGCGCATCCCACTAAACCAATGATAATAGCAATAGGTAATACCATACTTGGAATCTTATCTATAAAAACCAAATGTTCTTGGAAAACATATCCTAAACTAGCTATTCCAGCAACACCTACAAACTGTAATACAGTAGTAATAACTACATAGGCTCCAAAAGAAGCAATTATTTTATACTTCTTAAATAATTGACCTATAGCAATTGAGGCATAGGTTAACAATATATTTCCAATTAAGAATAAAATACCTAAAACTATCAACTCAATAGATATTGCAACCCAGCGGAACCCAAATTCAGCATTTAACTCTACAAATAGATCTTTCATTATTGCTGTAGAGAAATTAATCAAACTAATATCATTAATAGAACTAATTACTATAGCCCATGAAACCGCTGCGCCAATAGCACTTACAATTGTCCAGAATAAAGCAATTATTAACTTTGATAAAATTAATTGATGAATACTAACTGGTAATGTAAACATTAAATAACCTTCATCACTTAAAAAGTTTTTATAAAACCTGATAATCATGAAAATAGCAGTTCCGGTTACAATTGCCATAATAAATAAATGCTGAATTATAAATAAAAAACCAGTTAGTAGAGCAAAAATCCCTTCTTCAGCGCCATAATTAAATGTAAGATGATTTATTATAGATATACAGAAAAGAGCTATATAGAAAGGAACTAATAGCCTTGATGTTGCCTTTAGTTCATGTTTCATTAATTTTCCTAACATTTAAATACCTCCCTAAATAGCGAATCGATTGACTTGCCTTCCTTCATTCTTACATCATCTACAGAGGAATGAAAAGTTACAGTACCCTCTTTAAGGAATATAACTTCATCTAAAACTTTTTCAATATCTGCAATAAGATGTGTAGATATTAAGATTGTAGAATTTTCTCTATAGTTCGTAATGATCGTATTTAATATATAATCTCTTGATGCTGGATCAACACCTCCAATAGGCTCATCCAAGCAATATAAATCTGCCTCTCTACTCATAACTAAAATTAATTGTACCTTTTCTTTTGTTCCCTTAGACATAGTTTTTAACTTTTGATCTCGATCAATCTTAAGATCCTCTAGCATTTTATAGGCCTTCTGCGAATCAAAGTCACTATAAAAATCTTGAAAGAATTCAACAACTTGATTGACTGTCATCCAATCTGCTAAATAGGTTTTTTCCGGCAAATAAGATACTATTTTTTTTGTTTCTATTCCAGGCTCCATGCCACCAATTTGAATTTCTCCATTTTCAGGCACTAAAAGACCATTTATTAATTTAAGTAAAGTAGTTTTTCCGCTACCATTAGGGCCTAATAACCCAATAATACGTCCTCTCTCTAAAGTCAAATTAACATCAGAAAGAGCTGTAAAACCAGAATATTTTTTTGTTATAGACTTACATTCTAATATAGGATTCATTCTTTCATCTCCTCTATGATTTTGGTTATAATTTCTAAGGTTTCTTCTTTCTTAAAGCCAATTTTTTTCATATTATTTAAGAAGTCCATAATAATACTATTAGCAGACTCTTCTTTTAAATTCTTAATTATTTCTGTATCTGAAGTAATATATCTTCCACTAGTTCTGTTGGTATGGACTAATCCTGTTCGTTCCAATTCAACTAAAGCTTTCTGCATAGTATTCGGATTAACTCCAGCTTGAGCAGCTAGGTCCCTGACAGATGGTATTTTATCTCCCGGTTTAAAGTAGCCAGAAATAATGCCTGATTGTATTTGTTCCATTAGCTGTATATAAACTGGTCGTTCTGAGTCGATGTGCCATTTCATTTTTTCAACTCCTTTTATTTTGTATTATTGTATTAATAACTTAATACAATAATACATGGTTTTTATTGATAATGCAATAGAAATTTATAAGTAAATAAAAAAATCCCTCACAAATGTTATGAGAGATTAAATACACATTATTTATCATACTTTTCTAAACACGATTTACATATACACGCCTTCTCTTTTTTGTCTTCAGGCACCAAATCTAGCACGCGCTTAGGAACCTTGACTGTTTCACACCAGCATCCGCATTTACCGTGTTGACAATTGTTGCTTTCTCCACAAAGTGGACATATTTTTTCAGTTTCTTTCATGTTTATAATCACTCCCGTATAAATATTTAGTCATCTCGATGCGATCTGCTATCAGATTATATTAACTGCACCAAGTAGTTAATTCGCTTTATTCTTTGCAATAAATTTACTTCCTTTCATACAAAATAATAATACTTTTACTTTATAAAATGTTAATCTATTAAACTTTTGTGCCTTTTATAATAATACAAGTAGCCTTATGGAATTCATCATTGAAATCCGGTCTTCTATCTAAAGTTTTTTCATCAGGAACAGGCTCAACTACATTGTTAATATATGTATTTCTTGGTATTCTATGCTTTACTACTAATCTCCTTTAGTTAAAAGATTTTTCTTTGTTTTTTACTCCTGCATATAATTTTTATATCACAATATTAAAAGAACCCGATTAATTGAGTTTCTCTAAACAAAAGCACAATATTATCGAGTCATGTAACTAAGAATTTATTTAATTTTTAGTTATTATATTACAAACAAAATTTCCTTATCTAATTACCTCTTTAACATACTGCACCAGAGGATCTATGGTTTTTACATTAGTAAAATCAACAACTCCACCATATGTTTCTAACATCATTTTATCCTCATCGGACAATTCTTCTGGTTTTTTCTTAGAAACCATAATTTTAAGCATTGCCATCATTGGCTTATGGATAACACTTAGTTTCCCATAGTCAATTCCTCCACGCAAAT
>JAEWHG010000079.1 GCA_023387935.1 Bacillota bacterium | reverse complement strand
TACAAGCCTTTGGAATGAAAGTCATTGCTTTTGACCCATACCTAACTGAAATACAGATGGCAAAATTAGGGGTTAATAAAATGGAAACAGTTAATGATTTAGTAATACAGTCCGATTTTATAACCGTTCATATGCCTAAGACAAAAGATACAATTGGAATAATTGGGGAGGAGCAGTTTAAAATTGCTAAAAAAGAAATGGTCATAATAAACTGTGCGCGTGGCGGACTTGTTGACGAGGTAGCATTAGAAAAAGCTTTAAAAGAAGGCGCTATAGCAGGTGCCGCTCTAGACGTATTTGTAGAAGAGCCAAGTACTGAGTCTCCTTTATTGGATTTAGATAATGTACTAGTAACACCACACTTAGGAGCTAGCACAGTGGAAGCACAAGCTAAAGCAGGTATTACAATTGCTGAATACGTAGTAAAAATTCTTAGAGAGGAGATGGCTTTCAATGCATAAAAAGCTATTTATACCAGGTCCAGTGGAAGTAGCGCAAGATGTCCTAGAAAAAATGGCAACCCCTATGATTGGTCATCGTTCTAAGGATGCCTCAGCTCTACAGCGAAATATTTCTGAGAAAATGATGAAGATCATGGATACAAAAAATCAAATACTAATTTCCACTTCATCTGGAAGTGGTTTAATGGAAGGGGCTATCCGTTCTTGTACAAGAAAAAGAGCTGCAGTATTTTCTATCGGTGCATTTGGAAATCGTTGGTACGATATGGCTATAGATAATAATGTTCCTGCAGATAAATTTTCAGTAGAGGATGGTGAAATTACAACGCCTTATATGGTGGATGAAGTTCTTTCTACTGGGAATTACGACTTAATAACGATTACCCATAATGAAACTTCTACAGGGGTTATGAATCCAGTTGAGGAAATCGCTGAGGTAGTTAAAAAATACCCCGATGTAATTTTTTGTTTAGATACAGTTAGCTCTATGGCAGGAACTAAAATCGAAGTAGATCAACTAGGCATAGATATTTGTATTACTTCATCTCAAAAGGCCCTTGGATTGCCTCCGGGACTTGCAATGTGCTCTTTTTCAGAGAAAGCAGTGGAGGCAGCAAAAAAGGTTAAGCATAGAGGTACTTATTTAGATTTATTGTCCTTGTACAATTATATACAGAAAAAGGATTATCAATATCCTTCTACGCCTTCCCTTTCTCACATGTTTGCTCTAGATTATCAATTAGATAAAATACTAGCTGAAGGATTGGAAAATCGCTTTAAAAGACATAGGGCTATGGCTAAAATTGTTAGAGCGTGGGCAAAGAAAAATTTCGATTTATTCTGTGATGAAAAATATGCTTCTAATACTTTAACCACAGTAAGAAATACCCGAGGAATTGATGTCGCTGATTTAAATAAAAAGTTAGGCGAGAAAGGATATATGATCTCCAATGGATATGGTGATTTAAAAGAAAAGACCTTCCGCATAGCTCATATGGCCGATGCAACCGTTGATGAAATTAAAGAATTACTTGGAGTTATAGATGATATTCTAGGAATTTAAAAATATTAAAAAGGGGCCTAAAATCCTTTAGACCCCTTTTACATTTAGGGGGAATTTAATCATGATAAAATACAGACCTTTTAAGGCATTAAGACCAAAAAGTGAAATAGCCCATAAGGTAGCAACCCTACCTTACGACGTAATGAATATAAATGAAGCGAAAAAAATGGCAGAGAATAACCCATATAGTTTTCTACGTGTAACTCGGTCAGAAATTGAAATAGATAACTTAGAAAATCCTTACGTTGACAGGGTTTACGAAAAGGCAAAAGAAAATCTAACAAAAATGCTCACCACGAACGTTTTAATTGAGGAAGTCGCTCCTATGTTTTATTTGTATAGACAGATTATGAACGGACATACTCAAACAGGTATTGTAGGTTGTGCCTCTATTGATGATTATATCAATGAAAAGATTAAAAAGCACGAATTTACAAGACATGAAAAAGAGCTGGATAGAATTCATCACTTTGATATTTGCGATGCGAATACAGAGCCTGTTTTTTTAACCTACAGAACTAAAAAAGACCTCAATGAAATAATAAATAATTGGATCAATGACCATCACCCGGTTTATGAATTTGAAGCTGAGGATGGGATCACTCATATTCTATGGGTTGTAGACAACAATAAAGTTATTGAAGAAATAGAAAATCATTTCAAAGAGATGGATGCTCTTTATATCGCTGATGGTCACCATAGAACAGCATCTGCTGTAAAGGTAGGTCTAAAAAGAAGAGCCCAGTATCCTAATTATACTGGAGATGAAGAATTTAATTATTTTCTATCCGTTGTATTTCCTGAAGAGGATTTATACATTATGGATTATAATAGAGTTGCTAAAGATTTAAATGGTCATACAGTAGATAGCTTTATAGATGCAATAAAAGAAAAATTTGATGTCAGGGAAGAAGCTAAGCCTGTTCAGCCAAAGGAAAAACGTACATTTGGAATGTACCTAGATAATAAATGGTATATTTTAAAGGCTAAAGCTGCCACATATGATGAAAATGATATTATAGCAAAATTAGATGTAAGTATTTTACAAAACAACGTATTAAGCCCTATACTTGGTATTGAGGACCCTAGAACTGATAAAAGAATCGATTTTATTGGAGGAATTAGAGGACTAAAGGAACTAGAAAAGCGAGTCCATAAGGACATGGCTGTTGCTTTCTCTATGTTTCCAACAACGATTGAAGACCTTATTGCTGTAGCAGATAAGGGAGAAGTGATGCCTCCTAAATCTACTTGGTTTGAACCTAAATTAAGAAGTGGACTTTTTGTACACAAGCTTAAATAATAATAAAGTTATATTCACAATAAAAAATAATCTGATCCTATGATCAGATTATTTTTATTTATTATTAAGCTAGTTTTTGTCCACTAGTAAACTGACTGTTATATAAATCCGCATAAAAGCCACCTTTCCCTAGAAGCTCCTTATGATTCCCCTTCTCAATAATATTACCTTCGTTCATAACTAAGATTAAATCTGCATCCTTTATTGTAGATAATCTATGGGCTATTACAAAGCTGGTCCTTCCTTCCATAAGGGTATTCATAGCTTTTTGTATATATAGTTCTGTTCTTGTATCTACACTACTTGTAGCTTCATCTAATATTAGTATTGCTGGATCTGCAAGTATTGCACGAGCAATTGTAAGAAGTTGTTTTTGGCCTTGAGAGATATTGGAAGCTTCTTCTCCAAGTATGGTTTCATATCCATCTGGAAGTGTTCTAATAAAATAATCTACATGAGCTGCTTTAGCAGCTTTCATAATTTCTTCATCTGTAGCATCTTTTCGACCATAGGCTATATTTTCTTTTATAGTACCTTTAAATAGCCATGTATCCTGTAAAACCATACCAAATATACTTCTTAGGTGTCCCCTTTCTAAATCTCTTATATCCACACCATCTACTGTAATTCTACCTTTGTTGATTTCATAAAAACGCATAAGAAGATTTACAAGAGTCGTTTTTCCTGCTCCCGTTGGCCCTACAATAGCAATTGTTTGACCTGGCTTTACATCAATATTCATATCCCCAATTAGGGTTTCGCCTTCTTTGTATCCAAAATTTACATTTTCGAAGACAACTTCTCCCTTTGGTACTTTGATTACCTTATTTTCTTTACGATCTGGAATCTCTTCTGTCTCGTCTAAAAGATCAAATACACGCTCCGCCGATGCCACCGTTGATTGTAAGATGTTGGCTATATTCGCTGTCTGAATAATTGGCTGCGTAAATTGTCTTGAATATTGTATAAAAGCTTGAACATCTCCTATTTGTACTGCGTTCTTAATGGCTAATATACCTCCACCAACAGAAATAAACACAAAGCCAATATTATTTATAAAAGACATCAGTGGCATAATTACACCGGATATAAATTGTGCCTTCCAGCCTGAATCATAGAGCTGATTATTAATTTCTTCGAAATGCTGTATCGATTTTTCCTCTCTAGAAAAAGCTTTTACTATTTTATGTCCAGTATACATTTCCTCTATATGACCGTTCAATTCTCCTAAGGTTTTTTGCTGCTCAGAAAAATATTTTTGAGAGCGTTGTGCTATAGACTTGGTTACTAATGCATATAAAGGCAATGTTATCACCAGAATAAGTGTCATAGTCGGACTTATAGCCAGCATCATTGCTATTATTCCTACAAGAGTAATTACAGATGTAATAATCTGTGTGATACTTTGCTGCAGGGTATTACTTATATTATCTATGTCGTTCGTAACTCTACTTAATATTTCCCCATGGGTATGGGAGTCAAAATACTTAAGTGGCAACTTAGAAAGCTTATGATTCACATCGTTACGCAAATTATATACTGTTTTTTGTGCAACGATGGCCATTAATAACTGCTGAATATAGCTAAAGGCTGCACTTATAATATATATCCCTCCTAGGATAAATAAGATTCGGACTATATAATCAAAATCTATATGAATCCCAGCCGTCCCTTGTATTTTATTTGTTGTTCCTTCGAATAGCTTGGTTGTAACCATACCCATTATTTTAGGGCTAAGCACACTAAATCCTGTACTTAATATTGCAGTTACCAGTACTATTAAAAGCCTAATTCTAAATGGTTTTAAATATATTAACAGCCTTTTTAAGGTTCCTTTAAAATCCTTCGCCTTTTCCCCTGGCATCATCATTGGCCCTCCGCCATGTTTGCCCTTTGGTCCCATCATTGGTCTTTGCATCTTATTATCCTTCATTATGCAATCTCCTCCTCTGAAAGCTGGGAAGACACGATTTCCCTATAAACATCGCAGGTTTTTAACAACTCTTTATGATTTCCTATTCCTGCAATTTCACCCTCATCCAAAACTATGATCTGGTCTGCATCTATAATTGTGCTTACTCTTTGTGCAACTATAATTAATGAAGAATTGGTTGTTTCATTTTTTAGAGCCTCACGTAATTTCGCATCAGTTTTAAAGTCAAGAGCTGAAAAACTATCATCAAATAAATATATATCTGCTTTTCTCACCAGTGCTCTTGCAATAGAAAGACGCTGTTTCTGTCCTCCAGATACATTGGTTCCACCCTGGGCTATAACGGAATCAAAGCCATCCTTCATATTGGATATGAATTCTGTTGCTTGTGCTATTTTAGCGGCATGAATTACCTCTTCAGTACTTGCATCTTCTTTTCCATATTTTATATTATCTGAAATTGTACCTGTAAAAAGAACTGCTTTTTGAGGCACAAATCCAATTTTATCTCTTAAAACTTTCTGTGGTATTTCTCTAATGTCTACACCATCTACTGAAATACTTCCACTAGTAACATCATAAAAACGAGGAATAAGATTTACTAATGTAGATTTTCCTGAGCCTGTTCCCCCAATAATAGCAGTAACCTTACCTGGCATTGCAGTAAATGAAATATTTTTTAATACGGGTTCTTCAGCACCAGGATAGCTAAAGGTTACATCATTAAACTCAACAATGCCACCTTTTATATTCGTATTCCTTGGTTTTTCGGAATCCTTTATTTCTGGAATTGTATCCAATACCTCATTAATTCTTGCTGCAGATGCAGCTGCTCGTGGAATCATTACAAACATCATAGAAAGCATAACTAAAGCAAACATGATTTGAGATACGTATTGAATAAATGCCATTAAGTCTCCAACCATCATACTGCCACTATTGATACTGATTGCACCAAACCATATTACAGCAATCGTAGTGAAGTTCAGTATGAGTGACATACCTGGCATCATTGCTGCCATTATTTTATTAACTTTAATTGCTGTGCTTGTAAGATCATGATTAGCCGCATCAAATCTTTTCTTTTCATGATCTATTCTATTAAATGCTCTAATAACCCTAACGCCCATAAGATTTTCCCTTAAGACCTGATTTAATTTATCTAGCTTTGTCTGCATTACTTTAAATAAAGGGGTACCTAACTTTGCTACAAGTGCTATCCCTGTAACAATTATTGGTACAACAAATACAATTACTAAGGATAGCTTAGGATTTTTAGAAACTGCCATAATAATACCACCAATAGCCATCATCGGTGCTCTTGCCATCATTCTAAGGGACATCATCACTACTTGTTGTACCTGCGTAATATCGTTTGTTGTTCTAGTAATAAGGGATGATGTTCCTATTTTATCAAATTCATTAAGAGAAAAATCTTCTGCTTTCTTAAAAACTTCTCCACGAAGATCCCTTCCAAATGCCATTGAGGTTTTTGATGACAAATAACTGGCCGCTATTGCGCAAAATGTGCCTATTAAAGCAATTCCCATCATTAAGAGCCCAGTTTTAAATATGTATGTTGTGTCTCCATTAACTACACCGATATCAACAATATCCGCCATTAATGTTGGCAAAAATAATTCTGCTATTACTTGTAAAAATATTAGGACTAAAGCTCCTATAACCGACATGGTATAAGGCTTTAAAAATTTGAATAATTTAACCATTATATTCATCTCCTGTCAAACTTATCTGAACACATGAGCAAAGCAAGGAAAAGCAAAAACGTTTAATCTATCACTTAGATTTTATCCTAAGTTTATGATAAAGAAAACGTCTTTTTAGAAACCCTCTATTTAATTATACTCTATTTAAGCTAAACTTTGTTTAATCTGATTCGGTATTTTTGAGCTAAAATATTCTACTAAGATCATCATTATAGGATTTATAAAACATAGTACTGCAAAAGGTGCGTATTGAAGAGCCGAAATTCCAACTAGTGAATTTACAATAATAGCATTTATATTCCAAGGCATAAGAGGAGCAATTACTGTACCTGTATCTGCCACGGTTCTAGCTAATATGTCTTTATCTATATTTAGATTATTAAACTTTTCCATTGTAACTCTTACAGGTATAACGATACCCGCTGTCTGATCACAAGTAGCTGCTGTAAGTAAAATACTTAATAGGCTGGTTTTTTTAATAAGTGCAAATCTACTATCCTCTTCTTTGAATAAGCTATCTATTAGAGGCTTCAGCAAATTACCTCTTTCGAAAAGACAACTTAAGGCAATACTACCCATTATTATAAATACAACCTCTAGCATTGGCATTATCCCGCCACCAGATACCAATGCATCTAATTCCGCCATGCCAGTTTGGGATTTATATCCCCAAAATATAGATTTTACTAAAACTAAAGGACTGGTCTTTTGCACAATAATACTAACAATAGCTGTAAGAACTACACCGATTGACATATTATATGTTGTCTTTATTCCAAAAAGGGCTAGCACTATAACTAGTAAAGGAAACAAAAGTAGATACGGAGAGGTTACCATCGAATTCTTTATAAGATTTTGGTATTCATATACCTTTGTCATATCCCCACTACTCCCATATATTCCACCAAGTATATAATATATTACTGCAGATAGGGCTATGGTAGGTATTAGAGTTTTTAATGCAGACTTTAAATAATCTATGTATTTTGCTCCCGTTATTTCTAATGTTAAATTATTTAGTGAAGATATTGGTGCTATCTTATCAGCTATAAATGCTCCAGAAATTACTGCACCTAAAAGTACAGGGGTAGGAATCATAAGTCCTTTACCGATGGCTAGCATAGCTATTCCAATAGTGCTTATAGTTCCAACAGCCGTACCCATTACGTATGCCATCATTAAGGTGAACATGAAAGCTACCACTAAAAAATTGGAGCCTTTAACATAGTTAAAACCATAGTAAACAATATTTGGTACTACACCTGAAGATAACCAAGTTGATATGGTTGCCCCCATAAGTAGTATGATTATAAATACGGATTTACATCCCTTTATTCCTTCTATCATTGTGCTTATAAGCGTTTTTAGTTTATAACCATTCCTTAAAAGTATGATTACTGTAAATATAACGGCTCCTATAAATGCGAAGATAAGAGATATATTGAAAATAATACTTGCAGCAATTAATGCAAATGAAAATGCTATGGTAGCTACAGTCTCCAACCCAGAAACTTTGTTCTCTTCCATGAGATTCAACCCCTTTATACCCAGATAAATTTTTCTATATTGGATTAATTATACTATTATTTTCATCCTAATATAAGGGGTTAAATAAAAACAATTCCATATTACGAAATAATATCTAAAAGGTTTCTATCCTCCTAAGGTAATGTCTTGAATATTGTACCAGTTTAATGCCTCATGAAAATGGTTGGGCTTAAAATCTGGCCAATAATCATCAATTACATAGAAATCCGCATATATGGACTGCACTGGAAGGAAGCCACTCAGTCTTCTTCTACCACCCCAGCGTATAATAAGATCTACCTTTGAAACATCATAGGTTTCTATTTGGTTATTTATGTTATTGCTCCGAGATTTTGATTTTTTCAAATAATTTAAATCCCACTTCCAGCTGTAGTTCACTAGGAAGTTCACCTTTATACCGCCACTACCAAAGGTTTGTCTAGTTGTATAAGGAAGTAACTCCTTCGGAAACATAGGAGATTTAGTATTTCCTACTACAAGAAGAGATGCATTCTCATTTGAAAGTATTTTTACTGAATTAATACATGCATCTGTAAAAGCTTGTATTTGATCTGGAGGCCTTTTGGTGTTATCCACTGTAAATCCATAATATGTTATTTCTTTAACTCCTGCCATTTCACACATTTTAAAAAGCAAAAGCCCTGGATCTATGCCAGATCTATATCCATCAGATTTAGACAGTCCCTTGCCCTCAGCCCATCTTCTATTACCGTCAGGAATTATTCCTATATGCTCAGGTATTCTCATTTAGTCCACCACTTTCTTTAAATACTTTCTATAGATTATTAACATTTTTTCTAAAATTAATCCTCTAGCCTTAGTTCTTAGATTCAGCCGCCCATAGCAGGGATCACGTACAAGCTTTATGTGGTATGGCCACATAAATATCAATGAAATTTTACATTTGGAAATTAAAGGCTTTTTAATGTATTCACTTGTTACCTGTGATAAAATATAACTATTATACATAGAAGAAGGAGCTGTTTTAATTGGAAAAGCTTTATTATGAAAATCCTTATGAAAAAGACTTCACTGCAAACATAATGGATGTGGTAGAGGAAGACGATAAATTTCATATTCTACTGGATAAAACCTATTTTTATCCTGAAGGTGGGGGACAACCAAGTGATACGGGATCTATAGAATCTAATGCCATAACCTATGTCTACGAAAAGGAAGGTAATATTTATCATGTAATGGAAAGAAAACCTTCTAAGTTTAAAAAAGTTAAATGCTCCATCGATTGGGAAAGAAGATACGACCATATGCAGCAGCATTTAGGGCAGCATATTTTATCTGCAGCTTTAGTTGAGCTTTTCAATGCGAACACCATCGGCTTTCACCTGGGAAAAGAGTATTCTACCATAGATATAGACAAGGTCATTGGCGATGAGGATTTTGAAAAAGTAGAAAATATGATCAATGAAATCGTGCTGAGCAACACAGCTGTAGAAGTTTTATATCCAACGGATAAAGAGCTCAAAAAACTTCCTCTTAGAAAACAGCCTCCTAAAACTGATAAGCAAATTAGATTAGTTAAGGTTGGGGATTTTGATATTAATGCTTGCTGCGGAACACATCCTCGCTCTACTATTGAGGTGCAAATTGTTAAAATTACTAAGTGGGAAAAATATAAGACCGGTATGAGAATAGAGTTTTTATGTGGAAAAAGGGCTGTAGAAGATTATGCTTTAAAGCAGCTACGAGTAAAGGAAATATCTAAGTTATTAGCTGTAAGCGAACATGATATTGTACCAGAAATACAACGTATATTAAAGGATATTAGAGATGTTAGCACTTCTGTTAGAACATTGAAGGATGAAGTAGCTGGCTATATGGTTGAGAAAATGGTTCATACTGCCGAGACAATTAATGATGTAAAAATAATTAAAGAAATATATACGAACGTAGATTTAAAGTATATGAATAATATTACTTCTAAGCTAACAGCTTATCCTAATGTAGTGGCTTTGTTCGGAGTTGAAGCTGGCGATAAGGCGCATCTTGTATTCGCTAGATCGAAAGATTTAAAGATTATTAGCATGAATGCCCTTCTAAAGGATGCTATTTCATTAATAGATGGAAATGGTGGAGGTAGTGATTTTTCAGCTCAAGGTGGCGGAAAGAATAATAATAATTTAAAATCATCTTTAGATTATGCTTATAGTAAAGTTAAAGCTAGTATAATGTAAGGGCGTGCATTGCACGCCTTTATTCTTAGTATTTAAATATAATACCGATAACTGCTGCACCTATAAGATATAGTATTGGGTGCTTTTTATACTTGTTTATTAAATATAGCATCACTACGAATAGGATAATTCCTTTCACATCAAATATTGCTAGAATATTATTGGTATTTATATATTTATCTATATTCAACAAGGCGATTTTAGCAACTTCAAATCCTGCTGCTCCAATTAATCCTGCAACTGCTGGTCTTATTCCATAGAATCCTGCCTTTACCATAGACTTCTCACTAAATTTTGTAAAATAATGGGCAATTACTATGATAATTATAATAGATGGCGTAACGATACCGATACTTGCTATGATGCTTCCTAGGACTCCAGCAGTTGTATGCCCTACAAATGTAGCTGTATTTATTCCTATAGGGCCTGGCGTAGATTCTGAAATCGCTATCATATTTAATAGTTGTTCCGATGTAATCCAATCATATTTATCTACTAACTGTTGAAGAAAGGGTAATGTAGCTAATCCCCCACCTACTGAAAATAACCCTATTTTAAAAAACTCTAAATATAACTTTAAATATATCATCTTGTCAGCATCTCCTTGCC
>JAEWHG010000059.1 GCA_023387935.1 Bacillota bacterium | reverse complement strand
AATTCACCTAAATTTTTGGCCAATATCTCTAATTCATTTTGATTTGATATATCAATATGTATCATAATTACACCTACTTACTATTATTTTCCTTATATCGCTTATAACTCTTAGTTTCCCAAGGTTACTTAATTACATTCAAAATAATTCTAAATCTACCTATTCTATTTTAGCATAATTTATTTCATATAGCATAAATTCTTTATATTTTCCTTATATATACCTTGAAATTAATTTTTATACAATAATGTAATATGGTACTTATTCAACATAGCTACTATATAGGAAAAGCAGCAAATGAAATTAAATAGAATTCTATATATTCAAAAGAGAGCCCCATAGGGACTCTCTTATTTTTAAAATGGAGTATGAACATAATATAAAAAATATTTTAGAAATTACCATCCGCTTTCATTTCTGCTAATAGTTTTTCAGCAAGACGAAGGTAGTTGTCCCAAGCCTTATTACGAACTGTGAAACCACTTGAAGCATAGTTTCCAGTTTCATCAACTGCAGGAAGTTCAGATAAATCTAGTAAATCTTGTGTTTGTACTACTTTTTCATTTAATGCATCCATTTGAACATTAAATCCAATACGTGAAGGTTCTTCATATTCAACACTATCATATTTTGATTGTCTATAGAATTGCTTTAAGCTTTTATCTTCAATCTCGTCTGGAGAGTCTGCAAAAATTTCATCATATTTTACAGAAACAATTTTTTTATCCTTTAATACAACTTTTAAATACCCTGTTAGTCCGCCTTCAAGTTCTTCAGCAATACTGTAATACTTCTCACCAGATGGTTTGTCTAAGTCTGCTGCTATCTTTTCTGCTAAAGGAAGCATGGATTGATTAATACTATTTGAAGCTCCTGAAACCACATCGAATTCGCCTGTAAGTCTCTGTTCATCAATCATTTGCTTTTCTACTAAAACAACACTTTGTATCCAAGCAGCACCTTTTTTCTCTCCCATATCAAAATTATATTCAGACATACGCTTAGGTACATTTTGGAAATAACGGTGATAATAGTTAGGACGAGTCATTTCATTAAACTCAACATGAACTATTTTATCTTCATTTTTAACAACTTCTAAAATACCTAAATGTCCTTGTCTAAAACGCTCTTCCGTTCTGTAATAATCACCTTTTGTTATACCAAGTTTAGGTTGTATGCTCCAATCAAGATCTATCACATCTATTTCGGAATCCTTTGCTACCTCATCTGATTTATCATTCGATTCAACAGGTGGCTTCGTATCTGGTGTTTCATTGTTTTGACTTGGAGTACATCCTACCATAGTAATTAATAAGCTTGCAATAACTAAACTTTTGAACATTTTTGATTTGTTAATAGTCATTTTAATATCTCTCCTTATTTATTAGCTTTCGTTGTCAAAAATAAGACATGTTTGTTATATCTTTATCATACAGAAATGTATTTTAAAAATGAATGTAATAATTAAGGATTATACCCCGATAAAATCCAGATTAGAAATAATACTCTTTATGTCATATTGTTTATTTAAATGTAATTCTAAATTCCATAGGAGATAATCCCGTATGTTTTTTAAACACCTTACTAAAATACTCTGTATCCTTGTATCCCAATTTTTGAGCAATTTCATAGCTTTTAAAATCACCATCAACAATTAGTTTTTTTGCTCTTGCTATTTTTAGCATAATAATATATTCTCCTATGGTCATTCCTGTTTCTTGCTTAAAAATATCACCAATATAGTTTTTAGTAAGAAATAAAGCTTCGGATATTGTAGTTATACTAATATTATTTTCAATATTGTTAATGGAATAAATACAGATTTCTTTTACTATAGGGCTTTTTTTACTCTCTATGATAAATGTATTAATAGTAAGTTTAATAGCTTCTATTACCTCTGTTAATTTTCTCTTTATTAAATCTATAGTGCTACAACATGTTAAGTTTACATTAACGAAGGAGGTTGTATCTACAAATTTATCTATCCATCCATGACTTTCCTTTATCCTCATATAGATTTCATTCATCGCTTTCTGCAGTACTATAGCTGTCTTCATTATGTCATGTTCAAATATGGCATACGCCTCATTAGCCATAAGTGATATACTTTCTATCGTATTTATATTTTTGTCAGAAATATACTCAACAATGTAATTTATATGACTCGTTGGATAATAGATATCTATTCTCTCAACTAGCTTTTCCTCTAAGCTTTTTAATTTAACCTGTGCTTGTTTTTTTTCTTCAATAAACTGTTTTATCTTTTCTAACAGTTTTTTCAATTCTTCTAGCTTAACAGGCTTTACAAGGTAATCAAATATACCGTATTGGATAGCTTCTTTTGCAAAGTTAAACTCACTATGCTCACTTAAAAATACCACGCAATTTGCTAAAGACTTTTCATTAACCTCTTTTAAAAGTTCAATTCCATTTATTCTTGGCATTTTTATATCAGTAATGAGTAAATCTACAGGCTGTTTTTTAAGTTTATCTAAGGCATCTTGCCCATCCTCTGCTTCGTCTATTATATTAAACCCTTCACATTCTCCCCATATTGGCAATCTTTTGATTTGCCTTCGCATAGCCTCCATATCATCTACAATCATAACAGTAAACATTTGTATCCCCCATTTTCTACACCTATTCTATAGGCAAGGTAAAATATACAGTAGTGCCTTCGCCTAATACACTTTCTATCCAAACTTTACCTTCATGTTTTTGAATAATCTTTTTTATTGTAGCTAAACCAATACCATAACCTTCAAAATCTTGACTCTTATGTAATCTCTGGAATATACCAAAGAGTTTATTTGCAAACTTCATATCAAACCCAACACCATTATCCTTAATATAAATAACATAATCTTTATCTGTTGTATTACAACCTATTCGTATATTGGTTACTTCTCTATCCTTAGAAAATTTAATTGCATTGCAAATAATATTTGTAATAACCTGTTTGAATAGTATTTTATCTACATTAACTGTTGGAAGCTCGCCTTCAAATATTAATCTCATATTTCTATCTGAATTTCCTACCTCAAATTCACGGAATACAGACTTAATAATTTGTTTTAAATTAATTGGCTCTTTAGAAATATCCGTTTTTGAAGTAATCGAGTATTCTAGTAATTTATTAATTAATCCGATCATATCATTACAAGTTTCTCTTATATCACCTAACATTTTATGCGCTTCATTATCCAGTGTGTTTCCATAATCCTCTATAATAAATTGACTATACGCATCAATTGCTCTAAGTGGTGATTTAAGATCATGAGAAATTGTATACGAAAATTCCTCTAGTTCCGAAACTGCTGTTTGTAGATCTGCAGTTCTATCAATTACCCTCTGTTCTAATTCATTATTAAGTATTGTAATTTCTTCATTTGCCCTTCTATATTGAGCTTCTCTGATTTTCAATGCTTCCTGAGTCTCAAGTACTCTTTGGACAAAACGTACAGTAATACCACCCATTATAAAAAACAATATGGTGGTCAATAAAACCGTAATTCTGGTCTTTTCATTATGTTCAATCATCCATTGAAGTAAATCATTTCTACCAACTATAAAATTATTAATTGCTAAAATAATAAGTGCAAAGCCTAAACCAAAAGCTACTAATGCCACCATAATTCCAGTATTATATTTTGAACCCTCTGAACACTTTAATCTGAAAAACTTTCTAACAAAGGGCAGTAAAAGTAAAGCATCCCCTAAAGCCAACAATATTGATTCTACAATAATTCCTTTTATAGCAAACAGTAATATTATTTCAATATCCACATTTGTATATGCATATGGATTCCAAAATGGCGGATTGTATTTAATAAAAACAGGGAAAAGTACTACATAAATAAACACTCTAATAATTATATAAATAAATTGCAAAAAGTATATATTGTAATAGAATTTATAATCCTGTAGCCTTTTTTCTCCACCATAACCATGTATTACGATCCATAAGTATAAGGAAATAACGGGAACCATGGAAGCCCAACCGTTATAACCTCCTAAAAAAAAAGGATATAGTATTATCAGCCCTAAAGTAATACTGATAATTCCATATCGAATTCCCCACGCAATAGTAACCAATAAAGGTAGAATAATGCTCCATGCAAAATTGATAGAGAACCCATTAAAATCAAATCTACTAGCGTAGAATGTTCCAATAAAACCGATGAATCCTAAAATTATAGAAACAACAAACTTATATGTTCTCATATTTTTTGAAACAATATCAGTATGGTCTTTCATCATTGATTATTCTCCTATCAGCCAATCCTGTAGTTTATTTCGTAAACTTTATCCCGTTTTAGATTTATGCACCAAATATATTTGTTTTATTCAAATTCAATGGTTTTTCATTATTATTCTAACACTTTCTATTTTCACATTCAACAGGATCACTTTGTGATATATGTGGTTTCTATTAATCTCTTATATATAACAATAGAGCCCCCAAAATTGGAGCTCTATTAATTTTATTCTATAATTATTTGTTTTTTAAGATAGGTGATATCTTTTTATATATTAATAATGTTATAAAAGCTATAAAGCCTCCCTTAAGAACATTAAAAGGTGAGATGCCGTATAATACTAATGTTTTAATATCTATGATTTTACTGTTTATAATAGTTCCCATCTCTACAATTGCTTCTATTGGCATACCTAATGCAGTATAAAAAGGAATCGTTATATATATATTTGCTATGATTCCAACTACAGTCATTGAAATTGTACCTATTAATAAACCAATTATGGCATGTTTACGATCTTTTCTTCTATGGTAAATCATTGCAGCAGGCACCACATAAGCTGCACCCACTAAAAAGTTAGCAAGCTCGCCAGCTCCGCCAGTTCCGCTATTCGTTAAAAAATATAATATTACTTTTACCAATTGGATAAATACACCAGCTACAGGTCCT
Organism: Bacillota bacterium; assembly: GCA_023387935.1. Lineage (GTDB taxonomy): Bacteria > Bacillota > Clostridia > Peptostreptococcales > Natronincolaceae > Alkaliphilus_B. The sequence continues at coordinate 5,314 of JAEWHG010000059.1, read as the reverse complement.
ATGGCAAAAGCACCTAAAACCGCAGGTATATCACTAAAATCAAGCTTTAAAAACCCTGGAAACATTGGTAGTGGAAAATCCATTAACATTAAAATGTAGGATAATACCGCTAAAACTGAAATTTTTACTAAACTGTTTGTTGTTAACTTTGATTTACTTACACTCATTGTGTTTGTTGTTTTTTGCATAATTTTTCCTCCTATTATTATATTATATAATTAGAGGAGAAACCATCAAGAGGGTATACGCTCTTATCGTAATGAGATTCTTCGCTAAGCTCAGAATGACAAATCAAAAATGCCCTGGAAAACACTTCCAGGGCATAAGCATACAAAATATCCTCTTTATTCTTCTCCCATCCAGACTTTACTGTCGGTACTGGAATTACACCAGTTCAATCGATTATATCGACTCGCGGACTCTAACCGCCGGTCGGGAATTTCACCCTGCCCTGAAGAATTCTTTATTCAATTAATTCTACACTTACATTATATACATATTCAAAATATAATGCAATAAGTTATTTAACAAATTTTCAATATTATTTGCTATTATTTGCTTTTATTAATCCAAGTTCACTCTCTAGTGTATAATTGTTCTTTAGGCACAGATATAGTAGTAGAAATAATATACTCAGTTGTGGTAAAAACAAACCGACTCTTAACCAAGCTCTAGACATAATTTCTGCTAGCGAAAGTCCTATAAGCCTAGGAATAATTAAAACCATAGTTCCTTCAACTAAGCTACTTATAGCAATACCTATTAAAACTCCCAAGGCGGATAAGCGGATAGGAATTTTAATAATTCTCCATACTAATATAAGCATAGTACTATATTGAAGTACTATATGTAGACCAAATCCTACATTTTTCCGAATATAATAGGAAACTACCCCTTGAATAATTGCTATCAAAGCTATTTTTATAAATGAGGGGCGAATTCCAATTAAAATAAGACCTAAGGAAATTATCAATGCTGCTTCTGGTATAGAACCAAATATAACCACAATTATAGGCATTTGATCCATCTAATCTCCCCCTTATTCCCCGTTTTTTATTTTTTAAACCTGTTTCATACTAAGAGACACCTTTCCTCTTTCCAAATCTAAACCAATAATCTTGACCTTAACCTCATCCCCAACTGAAACAACACTCATAGCATTTTTTACAAATTTGTTACTGAGCTCTGATACATGAACTAAACCATCCTGCTTTACTCCAATATCTACAAAAGCACCAAAGTCCACTACATTTCTTACTGTACCTGTCATAATCATATCCAGCTTTAAATCTTCCATTTTTAGTACGTCACTTCTAAATATAGGCTTTGGCATTTCCTCTCTAGGGTCCCTACCAGGTTTTTTAATCTCTTGAATGATATCTCTAAGAGTAAGTTCTCCCACTTCTAGCTCTTCCGCCAGAGATTTTATCTGATGATCCAAGCCTTTTACTTTATTGCTCATATATTCTTCTATAGCATCCTCTATATCCCTTAATGTACCTTTTCTAACATCTTCCTCACTATATCCTAGCTTTTCTATCAGCTTAAGAGTTATTTCATAGGATTCTGGATGTACAGCAGTATTGTCTAGTGGATTAGTGCCATCTGAAATTCTTAAAAAACCTGCACATTGTTCGAATGCTTTGTCGCCTAATCTTTTTACCTTGCTAAGCTCTTTTCTATTTTTAAATTTACCATTCTCTTCCCTATATTTTACAATGTTTTTGGCAATAGATGGGGATATACCAGATACGTATTGTAGTAGAGATGGCGTTGCAATATTTAGATCTACACCAACAGAGTTAACGCAATCCTCAACTACATTCTTTAGAGTATCCCCTAATTTAGTTTGGTTTAAATCGTGCTGGTACTGTCCCACGCCGATGCTTTTAGGATCAATTTTAACTAGCTCTGCTAAAGGGTCCTGTAGTCTTCTACCTATGGAGATTGCTCCTCTGATAGATACATCGATGTCAGGATATTCTTCCGTAGCCAGCTTTGACGCTGAATATACAGAAGCACCTGCCTCACTTACAATCGTATAATATACATTATCTCTACCAATTTCTTTTATAATATCTGCAACAAGAAGCTCTGTTTCTCTAGATGCAGTCCCATTGCCAATTGGAATTATATCTATATTATATTTTTCTATTAATTCTTTAATTACCTTTTTAGACTCCTCTATTTTGTTATGAGGTGCATTGGGATAAATCGTAGTGTAGTCTAATAGCTTTCCAGTTTCATCTAAAATTGCAATTTTACAGCCTGTTCTATAGCTTGGATCTATGGCTAAAACCCTAACATCCTTAACTGGAGCAATTAAAAGTAGTGGCTTCGTATTCTTACCAAATACTTTTATAGCCTCCTCCTCCGCTCTTTCAGTTAATAGATTTCTAACCTCTCTTTCTATTGAAGGAGATATTAATCTTTTGTATGAATCCTCTATCGCCTCTTGTAGCACATTCTTTGTTATGGCATTATTATTTGTTATAACCTGTTTAGTCAAATAACCGATTACCTCATCATCTGGACTTAATAGCTTTACCTTAAGCTTTTTCTCGTTTTCCCCTCTATTTAAGGCTAATATTCTATGATTTGCAATTTTGTTAACGCCTTCAGAAAAATCATAGTACATTTCATAAACAGTCTTCTCTTCCTTATCCACTGCTTCACTTTTAATTACGCCGCTCTTAATATTCATATGTCTAATAGCTTCTCTATACGCTGCATTGTCGGATACTATTTCGGCTATGATATCCTTCGCTCCATTGATTGCATCTTCAACTGTGTTTACCTCTAGTTCTTCATTAACAAATGGCAGAGCTAAATCCTGTATATTTCCTTCTATCATATCTTGATTTAATATTATTTCAGCTAATGGCTCTAATCCTTTTTCCTTTGCAACAGTAGCTCTAGTTCTTCTTTTTGCTCTAAAAGGCCTATAAAGATCTTCTATTTTTTGAAGCACACTTGCCTTTAATATTTCATTTTTAAGGTCTTCTGTTAACTTACCTTGCTCATCTATTAATCTTATAACCTCTTCTTTTCTAGCTTCTAAGTTTCTTAAATATATCAGTCTATCATAAAGGTCTCTTAAAACCTCGTCACTTAATCCGCCTGTCATTTCTTTTCTATATCTAGCAATAAAGGGAATCGTATTACCCTCATCTATTAATTGAAGTGTGTTGTTTACCTGTACCTCTTTTATCCCAAACTCTTTAATAAGCTGTTTTACAATATCCATAAAAATCTCCTCTCCAGTTTTATATATTATACCATAGTATAAAATACATTTTTAACAAAAACATACAACTTTCTAAAATTCCCATACTATATACCTAGAAAATCATCTTCAATGCTTTCGCTAGGAAACCTTAGGTCTCCTTCTATAATAGAAAAGCACCCCTGCTTAAGTAGAGGTTATACTCTACAAAACTAGGATGCTTTCTAATAGCTTATTTATTCAAATTAAATGTTTCAAAACAAATATTAACCCTTCTGCCATCTATCCTCATTATTTATAACATAATCATTAAGCTGCCCCTTACCATATGTCATTCCTGCAACAATGGCAGGTCTACTAGCAGGTGCCGCGCCTGACTGGGATGAGGCTACTGCCACTTCATCCTTTTCTCCAAGCTCATTCCAAGCCTCATATAAAGGAGTTATCACCTTAATCGCTTCTTCTAGCTTCCCTTTATCTTTTTTTAGTTCTGCCTCTGTTACTAATTTATTTGTGTAAATATAAAGACTGCGAAGACTATTGGATATTTCAGAGTCCCCCTTAAGAGTTGCCAAAAGCTCCGCCAAAATTTCTCTCGCTTTATTAACGGAAGTATTCAGTTTTTCTTTATTGTCTGTTTCTATACATTCAATAGCAGACTGAAAGGTATCCATTAAGCCTTCATATACTATAGCTACTAGCTGTGCATCATTTGCATTGGCTATACGATTCGCTAGGTATTCTTTTTCTATCATTTTTTCACCTCAATATCTAGGTATACTTTTATTCCTATTCAAAACTGAATAGGAATATTTTTTATATCCAACTTTCCACTAGACTCTACTTACATTATAACTTACTTAACTAATTGTTTAAAAGTTGTAAAACTGTCTGTGGTCTTTGGTTTGCTTGAGCAAGCATTGCAGTACCAGATTGAACTAGAATATTATACTTAGTAAAATCAGACATTTCAAGTGCCATATCAGCATCCTCAATACGCGACAGAGCAGTAGTTAAGTTTTCAGCAGCATTATCTACATTCGCAACCGTATGCTCTAATCTGTTTTGAATAGCACCTAGAGTTGAACGACCTTTGGATACTTGCTTAACAGCATCATCAATTGTTGTAATTGCATTAGATGCAGATGTATTATCAGTAATATTTAAACCATTAATTCCTAAAGTTACTGTCCGAATATCTACAAGTTCAAATGTCATAGTTTCATTTTTATTAGCACCAATCTGAAGTTGAAGCTTGCCAGTAGTATTACAAATATTTTTACCATTAAATTGGGTAGTGTTTGCTATATTATCTATTTCCTCCAATAATTCTTGGACCTCGTTATTAACAGACTCTATATCTTCTTCTTTATAAACTCCGTTCGATGCCTGTACTGCTAACTCCCTCATACGTTGAAGCATTGAATGAACCTCATTCATAGCCCCCTCAGCAGTTTGTATTAATGATACACCATCCAGAGCATTTCTTGATGCCATTTTAAGTCCATTTACTTGAGCCTTCATTTTTTCAGATATAGCCATACCTGCTGCATCGTCAGCAGCACGATTGATTCTTTTTCCAGAAGAAAGTCTTTCTAATACAGTGGCAGACTTATTTGAGTTTCTATTTAACATTCTATGTGCATTTAATGCTGGTATATTGTTGTTTATACGCATTTTAGTTCCCCCTCAGATTATGTAATAATTGTATATTCTTTAAAATTAACTTACTCTAAATACTACTTGCTATAAGAAACTTACTAGTTTGTGTACTTATAACCCTTTACATATGTTTATTATAAAGATTTAGCTTAAATCGGCTCCCTAATTTATTTATCGACCTCTTTCCTCAAAATCTTTACATCTTTTATTAATAGTATTTGAAATGCTTTGCAGAACCTTTCTTCTGGTCTATATTTTCTATAAAAATCAGGACCTGAGCTACAATTTCATAAAGCTCCTCAGGTATTTCTGTACCTACCTTAAATTGAAGCAACTCCTTCACCAGCCTTTCATCCTCATAGATTGCTACATCATTTTCCATCCCTTTTTCAACAATTTTATCAGCAACCGCTCCTAGACCAGAAG
>JAEWHG010000056.1 GCA_023387935.1 Bacillota bacterium | reverse complement strand
CTCTTGGATGGCGCATTACTATAATATCTGAATATCCATCTAAAACTCTTATGGTATCAGCAATGCTCTCGCCTTTTTTTACCGAGCTAGTTTCTGCATCGGCAAAACCAAGAACACTTCCACCCATTCTAAGAATTGCAGACTCAAAGCTTAAACGAGTTCTGGTGCTAGGCTCATAAAATAATGTGGCTAAAATTTTACCTTTACATAAATCTTTAAATTCCTGTGGTTTTTCGTACATTTTAAGTCCTAAGTTAATAATAGATTGTAGTTCTTCTACTGTAAAGTCATTGGCATCTATCAGATGTCTACCTTCTAATTTCATTTTCTTCCTCCCTTTCTTTTTTTGGGAGATACTCTCCCTTTTTAGCCTCACTGGGCTAATTTAAAGGCAAATAAAATTTGTTTGATTGCTCTCACAAACTTTATGGCGCACTCAATTTTAAGTAAGCTTAAAATTTCAAGTGCTTAAAATAAAAACAACCTCTTTGGTCTGATATATTGACCAAAGAGGTTAGAAATTAAACTCAAAATAATATATTTTTAAATATATATCCAGAGATTTTATCCGATCCTTTTTGGTATCACAGTACCAATTTAAAGGCATATTCTTTTTTAAAAATATATCATTAAAATAGAAACAAGTCAATAAATAAAACTTGCCAATATTAAATAAATAAATTTAATAAGTATTACCATATTAATGAAGGAAAAACTATAGAATTGTAGAATATTTTAAAAATAGACTAACGAGAAGGGGTGCTGGGTTTATGTATATAAATTTACTAGAAGAAATATATACATTTTTAGTAGAAAAAATAGGCATGGCAGATTTAAATGCACGAACCGAAAAAATTAACCTAGTTCCTTTGTCTAATATAGATTATAAAGACAAAATTAGAGGAGCTATGATGAGCTTAGCTATTGGGGATGCTTTTGGAAGTTTGTGGGAAGGAGAACAATCAAAAGAGATTGATAATATCAATCATTTTCTAAAAGGAGAACGAAATGCTGTTTATATGAAGGGAACTTGGCAAACTAAAGCTACGGTTTTATTTGCAGAATCCTTAATTATTAATCAGGGTTTTAATCCAGAGGATTTAGCAAATCGATTTATTCGTCAATCAAATGTTCACCCAGATAAAGTAATGGAGCAATTTATTGTAAATTATAGAGATCGTAGATTAGATTGGTATAAATGTGGAATACCTTCATTAGATGTTGGGGCGGCCATTAGGGGAATTTCTGTAGCATTAACAAACTATGGTGATTATGAGACATTGAAGTTAGTTGAGATCATTCAAACTGTCATTACTCATATGGAAGAAACTGCTGTTGCCGGAAGTGTTTTATTTTCAAGCGCTATTGCTTATTTATTAAATACTCCTGCTTTTTCCATAAATACTAAGGAGGACAAAAAACTATTCTTAGATATTATGTGCAAAAGTATAAGGGGGATGGAAATAAAAGTATATTCTATTGGCAAAAATGGTGAAATTGCTAATCTATATATAGTAATTAATAAGATATTAAGAGAATGGATAGAGAAGGATATATCTGTTGAAGAAATAAAAGAATATTGGCGTATCAGTTCCAATGTATTAGAGTCAATGCCATTAGCTTTATATATTTTTTTAAAAAATCCTAATGATTATGAAAAGATATTAAAAGAATGCTTAGCCATGAGAGAAACTGATGTAATAGTCACTTTGACTTTAACCTTATTAGGAGCATATTTAGGCTTCAATAATATTCCGAAAGGATACGTAAATAAAATTGAGATGAATAAGGAAATTTCTATTTTGTCAGATCGATTATTTGAACTTTCTTTAAAAAATAAGAGTAATAATCCATATAGAAGAATGAAGAATCAAATAGAAATAGAAAGATCTCAGGATGAGCTAGATAAGCTATTATGGTTAGGAATAAAGAGTAATAAAGAAGAAAAATACGGAATGTCTATTAATTATTTCGAAGAATTATTAGTAAAAAGTCCAGATGTTAAGAAAAACGAAAGAGTAAAATTACATATTATAGAGGCTTATGAAGGTTTAGGGACTAAATATCTAGAGAAAGAAGCCTATGAAGATGCTTTAAGGTATTTTAAAAAAGCTCTTATATATGATTTAAATAATCCAATCATATTGTGTGATATTGCAGTGACTTATTTAAATATAGATAATTTAGACAAGGCAGAAAAATACGCGCGAAGAGCAGTGGAAATTGCACCAGAATACGAAATCGGTAGAGAAGTATTAGAGGGTATTAAAAGCTTGCAGAAGTAGGACTAGAATTATTTTAGTCCTTCTAATTTTTTGTGGTATAATAATGATTTAAAGGAAATGTCGAACCTTGTCTAAAAGTAGGACTTTAGATCGAAAATGCGCGAAATATATAGGAAGATAGACCTATTTTTTTATAGACCATTGAGTATTGTATAGTATATAATGTAACTATCGTATTACTCTGAAAGGAAGATCAATGAAAAGATTAATTATTGCAGAAAAACCAAGTGTGGCTAAGGATATTGCAAAGGTTTTAGATTGCAAAAATAAAAAGGATGGCTACATAGAAGGAAGTAATTATATAGTAACCTGGGCCATAGGACATTTAGTTATATTGTGTGATCCAGAGGAATATGACATTAAATATAAAAAATGGACATTTAGTAACTTGCCTATTATTCCAGATAAAATAAAGCTTAAGCCTAATCCTAAAACCTACAAACAATATCAAATTGTAAAAACCTTGATGAAAGATGCTCAAGTTAAAGAAATAATATGTGCTACGGATGCTGGTAGGGAAGGCGAGCTTATTTTTAGATATATATATGAGCTAGCTAGCTGCAAAAAACCATTTAAGCGACTTTGGATTTCTTCTCTTACAGATGAATCAATTAAAGAAGGATTCGCTAACTTAAAGGATGGTAAATCATACGATCCCTTATATTATTCTGCAAAGTGTAGAAGTGAAAGTGATTGGTTGGTGGGGATAAATGGTAGTAGAGCCTATAGTGTAAAATACAACTCTTTACTTCCTATAGGAAGGGTACAAACTCCTACTTTAAAAATTATAGTAGATAGGGACATGGAAATTGATAATTTTGTTCCTAGGGATTATTGGGAGGTAAAGGCAGAATTTGAGGAGTATAGCGGAATCTGGATAGATTTAGAAACTAAAGAAAGTAAAATAGACAACATTAAAAGGGCAGAGGATATTAAGGAAAAAGTATTAGGTAAAGATGGAAGGGTTACTGACTTTCAAAAGAAAAAAGTTGTTAAAAAACCACCTCTTTTATATGACCTAACAGAGCTGCAAAGGGACGGTAATAAGAAATATGGATATACTGCTCAAAAAACCTTAGATATTGCACAGGCTCTTTATGAAAAACGAAAGGTAATTACATATCCTAGAACGGATAGTCGTTATTTAACTAAGGATTTGATACCTAAGTTAAAGACTCTAATAAGAAAAGTTGGTTTAGAGGGATATAAAGAATTTACTGATACTTTAGAAAAATTGGATAATATACCAATTAATTCTAGAATTATCAATAACAGTAAGGTAACAGATCACCATGCAATTATACCTACAGAGAAGAGAGTGGACTTGAATAAGCTTACTCAAGAAGAAAAAAATATTTATGATATGATTGTAAGAAGATTTTTATCGGTTTTCTATAATGACTATGAATATTTTAGCATAGTTATTATAACGAATGTAGAAGATGAAAACTTTAAAAGTAATGAGCAAACTATTATAAATCAAGGCTGGAGAGTTTTATACATAGAGAAAGATAAGGATATAGCTATAAGCTCTTTATCTAATATAAAAAAAGGATATATAAGCAAAGTAAAAAGTGCAGATATTGAAAAAAAACAAACGAAGCCACCAGAAAGATATAATGAGGCACTTCTATTAAGCTCTATGGAAAATGCAGGGCGATTTATTGAGGACGAGGAATTAAAAGAACAATTAAAATCAAGTGGTATAGGTACACCAGCGACTAGGGCTTCTATTATAGAAAGAATAATATCTGTTGGGTATGTAGAAAGACAGGGGAAAAACTTAATATCTACAGAAAAAGGAAGAAAACTTATAAAAATAGCTTCCGATGAATTAGCGTCTCCAGAGCTTACGGGTAGGTGGGAGAAGGCTTTAGATAAAATTGCTAATGCTCAGCTAGATTCAAGAAAGTTTATGGAAGGTATTGTAAGGTTTACAAAATTCATAGTTGAAGATGTAAATAAAAATGCAGGAGACGTTGTATTTGAGAGAGACAATAAAGTGAATAAGAGTAAATCAACTAAGAGTACCTCAAGTAATATTTCTCTTGGTGTTTGCCCAGCATGTAAGCTGGGTAAGGTTTTAGAGGGTCCTAAGAATTTTTATTGTAGTGAATATAAGAGTGGTTGCAAATTTGGATTATTTAAAGAAGATATACTGATGAAAAAATTTAAAAAGAAAATTACTAAAACAATGGTTAGTAGTCTAATAAAGAATCAAATAGTTACTGTAAAAGGAATGACATCGTTAAAAACGAATACGAAGTTTGATGGAAACATACGTCTAAAAAAATCAAGTAACGGCTATTGGGGCTGGGAGTTTGCAAATGGGGGCGATACTAATTGGACTCAGCGCGAAGAGAAGAAAGTAAAGGATTAACAGAATACGAGAAATATACTATGCAGCTATGTAGGGCTCTTAACAGGCAATACAGTAAAGAAACGGCTATTAATGTTGTGGTTAAATTTATTTACAGAAGGCTAAAGTATCGGGTTATGTACATGGATATTATAGAAGATAATCAAACCTTTCTAGTAAATGAATCTTCAAAGTTTCCTGGAGATATTCATAAAGAACATATGACAGAAGAAGGTATAGACTTCGGCGTTTTTAGATGCCCTCTGCCTATAGATGAATACAAAAAAGTATTATGTCTTGAGGATTCGAATAGTATAGAGGAGGCATTTCCTCTTTTGAATAAAATATTTAAACCACATACATTATTATCTACTCCTGTTTTTAGTCAAAGTAAAATCATGGGTATTTTAGTTATTTGTGACAATGAAAGTGAAGGAAGAATATCTCTGGAGCTTCAAAATTTAGCAAATCTAGCTGCTAGGGAGCTTACTGCTGTGTTTTCTAGGATAGAAAGACAGAATTTGGCTTTCGAAAACATGTTAGGACTAACTGCCTTAGAGAATATGTTACTGTATAATAATGAGGATGATTTAGCTGATGCTGATAACCCTTTAGAAAAAATAGTTTCTATAATTTCTCGTACTGTGGGAATGAAAAAATGTACTCTAGCGTTATTAGATGAAGATGGACAGTTTTTATTGCCACATTTCTCTACCTTCAACCAAAATTCTGATATTAAAGACATTAGATATCCTTTGGATAAATCTAAAACAAAGGATCATACAGCTATTATTGCAATGGAGACCAAAAAAGCTGTTATTGTACACGATGCACGTAATGATCCTAGGTGCGACCCAGAACTTGCTAAAGAACTAGGTATTAAATCCAATATAACATTACCTATTCTTAATGTTTATGGAAAAGCAATCGGCGTAATATATTTAGATAATGGAGAATATGAAATCTATTCAAATAGACAGGTCCGTTTCTTCGAAATAGTAGCTCGCCATGTAGGTCTTATTATTTCTAACATTGAGTATATTGGCGATTTAAAGTTATGGTCAAAATATGATGGATTAACAGGTCTTATGAATCGCAGAACTTTTGAAAATATATATGAAGAGGTATTTAAAATATATAGATATAGTGAAGAAAATTTCTCGATATTAATGATTGATATAGATAACTTTAAACATACCAATGATGAATACGGTCATCAAATGGGGGATAAGATTTTAAAAAATGTTGCCAAGTGTATTAGTGAAAATGTTAGGTCAAAGGATATCGTTGCTCGATACGGTGGAGAAGAAGTAATCATAATATTAAAAGATATTGGTAAAGAAGAAGCCAAAATTATAGCAGAACGTATTAGAATTTCAATACAGAATCTTTCTGTAGAAGGTATCAGTGTTACTGCATCAATAGGAGTTGCTACATTCGGTATCGATAGCTATAATAAGGATAAGTTAATCTATATTGCAGATAAATGTTTATATGAGGCAAAGAGCATAGGTAAAAATCAGGTAGTATATATATAATAACTGTAGAGAAAAAATGCTAAGTAAAAAAGCAGCTAAGCTGCTTTTTTTTGTGCATATTTTTCTTAAAAAATTATTAAGGTTAAAGTCTATAACATTGGACAATATTATAGTATATATTTTAACTTCTGGAGGAAACATTATGTTCATTGATTTTTTAAAAATACTTTTAATAGGAATAATATCAATAATCGTTTATTTTAACTTAATTGGACCAGTTAACTATAAACTATTTGTAAATATGTATCCATATTTATTAAGCTTTACAGTTTTGCTGATCATATTCCTTATAAGTATACAATTTATTAAAAATCCATTTATTGTAAGTGGTGTATACTTAATAATGACTATTTTCACTGTTTTTTTTATTTTTACATTTTTTCAAGTATATAGAAATGTAAGAATGACAAGTAACACTGATACAGAGAAAAATATTGTAAGTGCACCTATTACATTACATAATGAGGCACTATTAATATATGATGAGAAAACTATGTTTGATGAAATGATAGAAGAAATATACAAGGCTAAGAATCATATACATATTGAGTTTTTTATATTGCGCAATGATAAAATAGGCCAAAAACTAAAAGAATTATTGATTAAAAAGGCTAAAGAAGGCGTAGAGGTTAGAGTTATTTATGATGGGATTGGGTCTATAGGGTTAAAGAAAAATTATATTAAGGAACTACAGAAAGCAGGAGTGGGTATAAAATCATACGATGGTATTTGGCAGTCTATAATGAAAGGAAAGCTTAATCGCCGTAACCATAGAAAAATAGTAATAATAGATGGAGCCGTAGGATTTACGGGAGGAATTAACATAGGGGATGAGTATTTAGGTAGAGATGATGAAATAGGAAATTGGAAGGATACTTTAGTAAAAATAAAAGGAGAAGCAGTTAAGGATATGCAAAAAGCTTTTTTAGATGATTGGCACTATATTAGTGGAGAAGAGTTAATAGATACTAGATATTTTCCAAGAACGACAACTGATAACATTCTTCCTATAGAAATTGTTGCATGTAAGTATGAAAACCATTTAAATATAACGAATCAGGCTTATTTGTCCATAATAGAATCTGCAAAGGAAAATCTATATATCGTTACACCGTATCTTGTATTAAATGATACTATGATGAATGGCATCAAATTGGCTGTTTTAAGGGGTGTGGACGTAAAGATAATATTACCTAAAAACCCAGACCACTTTTTAGTAGGGTGGGTAAATGCTTCATTTTATAATGAGCTTTTAAATAGCAATGTGAAAGTATATCTATATGGGGATGGGTTTCTGCATTCAAAGATTGTTGTTGTAGACGAAGAAATAGTATCTGTTGGATCTGCAAATTTTAACATGAGGAGCCAATATTTAGATTGCGAGTTAATTGCAATATTATTTGATACAAAACAGTCTAGTAATATGATTAAAGATCTGCATAAGAGCATAGAAAATAGTAAGGAAATCATATTGAAAGATTACAATAATCGTTCATTATTACAAAGAATCAAAGAAAAACTCGGAATATTAATAAGACCCTTAGTTTAGATCAGTATATAAACCATAATACTTGGCAATAATACTGAAGGTGCTAAAAAGGAGGGGTTTTATGGCAAAAAAAATTGGTATTCCAAGAGGTCTCTGGTTTTATGACTATTATCCACTATGGAAAACTTTTTATGAAAGCTTAGGAGCAGAGGTTGTTTTATCTAATCCCACAAATAAAAAAATATTAGATCAAGGCGTAAAGAACACTGTTGATGAATCCTGCCTTCCTGTGAAAATATTCAATGGTCATATAATAGATTTGAGAGATCGAGTAGATTATATTTTTCTTCCAAAGATGATGAGTGTTTATGAAAAAGAATATATATGTCCAAAGTTTTGTGGACTTCCAGAAATGGTTCTGCATTCAATTAGCGATCTTCCACCCCTAATTGACATAGAGATTAATTTTAATAAATCAAGAAAAAATTTAGAGGATACCATATATAAATTTGGATATTACATTACGGATGACAAAGGTAAAATCAAAAGAGCATATGCCGAGGCTCTAAAAAGTTATGAAATGTATAAACGTATCATCAAGGAGGGATATCTCCCTATAGATGGAAAAATTTCAGATTGTAACAAAAATACGAGTGCTTCAATAGATCATAAAAGAATAGCAGTTGTAGGTCATACTTACAATATGTATGATAGCTACAGCTCTATGAATTTAATTAACAAGCTAAAGCAAAGTAAAGTTGATGTTATTGTACCAGAGATGCTTGACTTTAAAATTATAAATAAATATGCAGATGAACTAGAGAAAAAGATGTTTTGGAGCTTTGGAAGAAAGATTTTAGGCACTTCTATGTATTTAGCGAATACAAAGGAGGTAGATGGTGTTATTTATTTATCTTCCTTTGGATGCGGGATTGACTCAATAATACAAGATTTATTTGAAAGAAAATCTAGAAAAGAAGGTAAAATTCCTTTTCTATTATTAACAATAGACGAGCATACAGGGGAAGCTGGCATAAATACGAGAATAGAAGCATTTTTAGATATGATTGAATGGAGGAAGAACCATGAAAGTAACCTTTCCGCACATGGGTAATCAATATGTTGCTGCAAAAGTATTATTGGAGGAGTTAGGTGTTGATGTGGTAGTTCCGCCCATATGTACCAAAGATACTTTAAATATTGGGATAAAATATTCGCCAGAATCTATTTGTCTTCCTCTAAAGGTTAATATAGGCAACTACATAGAAAGCATAAATATGGGAGCAGATACCATAGTGATTACTGGCAGTTGTGGACCTTGTCGTTTTGGATATTATTCAATCCTACAGAAAGAGCTATTAAGTGAAGCTGGTTATGATATAGACGTTATTCTACTAGATCCACCCCAAGGCGATTATAAAGCATTCTTTGATAGGATATTTAAACTTACAGGTACTAAAAATCCATATAAAATAGGTAGGGCTTTAAAGAAGGCAATGAATATATTAAACATGGTAGATGATTTAGAGGATACAACCTACTACAAAAGGCCTAGAGAAAAAAACAGAGGGGCTGTAGATCGTTATTATGATGAATTTCATAAAGCTGTTCGATTAGTTTATGGATACGAAGCAGTTTCTAAGTTGATCAAAAAAACTAAAGAAAAAATATTAAGTTTAGAGGAAGATATAAATAGAGAAGTTATTAAAATTGGTGTTATCGGAGAAATTTATACTATAATTGAGCCCTTTGTAAACTTGGATATAGAGAAAAAGCTGGGTAGCTTAGGTGTAGAAATAGATAAGTCTCTAAAAGTAAGCCGTTGGGCTAAAGAGCATCTGTTTTTACATCCATTAGGGTTAACGGGAGAGCAGGAAACATGGGATGCATCAGAGCCCTATTTAAGGACAATGATCGGTGGTCATGCTAGAGAAACCATAGGCTATGCCGTTAGATTTGCTAAGGAAGGCTTTGACGGAATAATTCAAGTTTATCCTCTGACCTGTATGCCAGAAATAGTAGCTCAAAGTATACTTCCTACGATTGAAAAGGACTATAATATTCCATACCTATGCCTTATTGTAGATGAAATGACAGGAGAGGCAGGTTTTATGACCAGACTTGAAGCGTTTGTTGATCTTTTGCGTAGGAGAAAGGAGCAAAGTAAAGGTGAAAAATTGTTATCTGGGTATTGATGTAGGCTCTGTTAGTACCAATGTTGTGCTAATGGATGAAAATAAAGAGATTATGAGTAAGGTATATACTAGAACCAGTGGAAAGCCAATAGATGCTGTACAAAGAGGACTAAAGGAAATAAAATCTAAAATAAAAGATGAAGTTATTGTAAAAGGCGTTGGAACAACTGGAAGTGGTAGACATTTAGCTTCTATGATCGTTGGATCAGATGTTGTTAAAAATGAAATAACGGCTCATGGAATAGCTGCTCTTAATTATGTAGACGGTGTAAGAACCATATTAGAAATTGGTGGACAGGACTCTAAAATTATTTTGCTTAGGGACGGAATCATAAGTGATTTTTCTATGAATACAGTATGTGCTGCAGGAACAGGATCTTTTTTAGATCGGCAAGCTGCCCGTATGGGAATTGATATTAAGGATTTTGGAGGGCTAGCCTTGAATTCAACAAATCCTGTTCGTATCGCTGGAAGATGTGCAGTTTTTGCAGAATCAGATATGATACACAAGCAGCAGCTAGGACATAATCAAGAGGACATTATTAAAGGTCTCTGTGATGCTATGGTAAGAAATTATTTAAATAACTTGGCGAAAGGAAAAGAAATAAAAGGTCCAGTAGTATTTCAGGGTGGAGTGGCAGCCAATGTAGGGATCAAGAAATCCTTTGAAGAAGCTCTTGGATTAGAAGTTTACGTACCGCCTCATTTCGATGTTATGGGTGCTATAGGATGCTGCCTACTGGCGAAAGAACATGCCGCGAAGGGACATAAGACAATTTTTAGAGGCTTCGATATTATTAATTCTGGATACAATGTAAAGGGTATAGAGTGTGTAGACTGTGCCAATATGTGTGAAGTGCTAGAAATATTAAGAGATGGGCAGATTATGG
Source organism: Bacillota bacterium (assembly GCA_023387935.1). Classification (GTDB taxonomy): domain Bacteria; phylum Bacillota; class Clostridia; order Peptostreptococcales; family Natronincolaceae; genus Alkaliphilus_B. Next base: position 11,397 of record JAEWHG010000056.1, on the reverse strand, counting down.
CAAGATGGGGAGATAAGTGCGGTAAGTGGGGCAATCTAGTTCATAATGATGTAGAAAAGTTAGCATAGGATAGAAAAATCCCCATGTTCTTAAAAACTAAGAACATGGGGATTTTTTTATAGAATTACTTAGATTTATACAACTATGCATAAATTCTAGTACCTGTTTCTCCTAAAATAGCTTTTTTAGCATTTTCTAAGGATGATATAATTGCAGTTCTTCCTTTTTTTGACTCCGCAAAGTCTATAGCTGCCTGTATCTTAGGGAGCATACTACCAGGGGCAAAATGACCCTCATGTACATATTGTAATGCTTCGCTTACTGTAATTTTATCTAAATTAACTTGGTTAGGCTTTCCAAAGTTAATTGCGACCTTTTCTACAGCTGTTAGGATGAATAATGCATCACAGTCTAGAAGTTCTGCTAATTTTTGACTTGCTAAGTCTTTATCAATAACTGCTGGAGTACCAATGAGTTCGTTTCCCTTTTTTATTGTTGGAATACCTCCACCACCTACAGCAATTACTATATGGCCATTATTTACAATATCATTGATAATATTCTTTTCAACTATATCGATTGGCTTAGGTGAAGGGACTACTCTTCTATATCCTCTTCCAGAATCTTCAACCATAACATAACCTTTTTCTTCAGCCAATTTGTCTGCTTCTTCTTTACTGTAAAACCCACCGATTGGCTTTGAGGGATTGATAAAAGCTTCATCATTTTCATCTACTATTACCTGAGTTACTAAGGATATTACAGATTTATCAATATTTCTATTTTTTAGTTCAAATGCGATTGCATTTTGAAGATGATATCCTATATATCCTTGACTCATTGCACCGCACTCTGGAAAAGGGATTTCTGGAATTTTCTCATCAATATTGGATGCAGTTTCAAATGCTGAGTTTATCATACCAACCTGTGGTCCGTTACCGTGGGCTAAAACAACAGTATGACCTTCTTCTATTAAATCTACAATAGGCTTGGCAGTTTCTTTAACTAGCTTTAATTGTTCCTTAGGACTATTTCCTAATGCATTACCGCCCAATGCAATCATTATTTTACTCATTAACACCACTCCTATTCATTATATGGGTAGCAAATATTATCCCTAATATAATATCTACTCCAGAGGTTCCACCATAGTTCAATACATTATTTAAAATTTCATCATCGAACTCTTCTCTAGTAAGATAATCTATTAATAGAATGATACTGATACTAAATTGATCTTCTGTTGCCATAATTAAAAACTGTTCGCTAATATCATTTGTGTAGATACCTTTATTTTTTAATATAAAATCTCTTATATGCATTATACTTTCTTTAAACATACCATGTAAAGAAAAAACACTCATCATACCAACTAAAAAATCATCTCCAGATGGAGTTAGCCCCATACCTCTTCCTAAAAAATACTTTAAGCTCTCGTGGTGGTTGTTATGAAAAAAGAATGCTTCTAACTGGTTTAATTTTAGAATAAAATCTAAGGTAGCCATATTATATAAATTACCTTTTTCTAGATTGTTTTTTGTAGATATAGCTTTTAAAATTATACTACTTTCAATATTAAATCCATTTTTCTTTTCTGAGTATAATACCTTGTTTTTCAGTATTTCTATGTTAGAATCCAGTATCTTATTTGTAGTCTTTACCATTCTAGAAATATATTTTTGAGCTACTTTTATCAAGTCTATCGTAATATTATTAATGGAGAGTGTATTGTTATCTATATTTAGATTAAGATTTTTATTATTTAGTTCATTTTTAAGAGTTATAAAATCTTTGCTTTTAAGAACAATTCCATAGGGAGGCAAAATATGCTGATTATCACTTATATTTATAATAAAACCATTCAATCCTAAATTTATACTGCTGTTAAATATACTATGTAAAGAAATCTCTGAGCCTAAAGAGGCAAGCTCAAAGATTTCTTTACTTAAATATAATGGTTTAATCATTATTATTTTTCACTTGTATATTTTTCAACTAATGCTTCTAAAGCTTTAGTGAAGCAACCAAGAGGAGCTCTAACTGTACCTGCACCTACTTGTCCAACCCCAGCTTTCTTATGGGCAATTCCTGTATTGATAAGAGGTGTAATTCCTGTTTCTACAACTTTTCTTATATCAATACCTAGGCATGCACCTTTAAAGTCCCAAGTTGGAATAGAGAAATTAGGATTATGGTCTATACATATTTCTTTCATTTCGTTACTAATATTTTGTGCGGCATCAAAGCCACCTGCACCTACGAATCTTGTTACGCCAGGAGCTGCAATCATTGCCATTCCACCAACACCAAAGGCTTCTGTAATAGCACTATCTCCAATATCCGGGTTGGCATCTTCCTGAGAGTATCCAGTAAAGAACAGTCCTTCTGGGGTATTAACAGGAGCTGTAAACCACTGATCGCCCATTCCTGAAACTCTTATTCCAAATTCATAACCATTTCTAGTCATGGCAGTTACAATCGTTCCTTCTTGAATAGTTCTTGCAGAGTCCATTACTGCTTTACTAAGAGCCATAGCAATATTTAAGAAAAATTGGTCTGTATCAGCTAGAAACTTTGTTACATCTTCTAAGTCTTTTTCAGTTATATCAGTTTTTAATATAAAAGGCATAATATCTTTCATAAATAGAGCAGAAGCTGCTATATTTCTTTGGTGGAACTCGTCTCCCATTGTTATTGCCTTAGCTACTAAAACATTTAAGTTCATGCCACCATCTATTAATTTAAGTGCTTTTGATAAAGCAGGTCCTAGAACATCCTTCATCCAATGAAGTCTATTAACAACCTCTTCGCCATAGGCGCCAAATCTTAAGACTTTACCGATACCTTCGTTCATTGTGCAATATGCTCTATTTCCACCATCTTTATTTTCTACTACCAATACAGCCATATTACCAGATGTTATTCCACCCATTGGGCCTACTGCATCTACATGGTGGCATGGAATAAACTCTACTTCGCCATTTGAAAGCATTTTATCTGCTTCTTCTTCGTTAGTTGCCCAGCCTTCAAATATAGCTGCTCCATAGCAAGAACCTTTCATAGGTTCAGTCATTTGCTCCCACTGAATTGGAGGTCCTGCATGAAGTAATACCTTACCGTTTAACTCTTTTATTACACTTTTTGCTGGTACCACATCAATTAAATAAGGCTGTGACGAAACAATTTTATTGATTACTGCTTGATTTGCTTCATTTATGCTATTATATTTCATATATTTCACACTCCTATAAAAATTTATTTATATTAAATTAAAAAGAATTTAACGTATCCAACAAGTTTTGCATTTTCTTATCGCCACCTGCAATAGGGGCCCAGTTATATTGAACAACTTGTCCGTTATGCTTTAATATAGTATTAGCAAAGCTCTCAAGTCCCATATTGATTACTTTAAGTTCATCATTTAATAAACCTCGATTATGATTTGATGCTTTTAATTCCTTATTTGAATTAATATATTCTAAGGCTTCAATAGCTGTATATATAGCCTCAGCATTTGTATCTAAAACTAAAACACCTGCTTCGTTTAACTTCTCCACTTGTAAGCTATAAACTTGAGTATCTTCTTCAGTTCCGCATACAGAAGCAATAAATAGTATTTCTTGACCTTTAGCTTTTTTAGCTTCTGTAATCTTTTGAATTGAAGGAATTAAAGCGCCAGCCATATCTTCATTTGAGCCATAACCCAACACGTTATCGAATACTACAATGGCTACATCATCCTGATCTATGAGCTTGTTAATAGCATCTTTTCTTGTTCCTGGGTCTATCATAGGGTGCGGTCTTCCTTTGGTATACATATCATCGCCAAAGTCAATAATCTGGTGGCCTTCAAAATTAAGCATATATCCTTCTTTTTTATTACTGTCTTTAATATTAAAATGATCCTTTACTAATATAGCTGCTTCTCCTGCTAAAGTACCTCCACCAAAATATCCATGCAACTTTCTTTGCTTTGAATTGTTTCTTATTACGTTTAGTTTTTCAATAATGGATTCTAAGTTTTTACTATAATTACCAGAGGTTTTAGAAATCATTAGAGCTTGGTAGGCCGCTTCTTCTAAAGTCCAAACGTATTTTACATTGTTCTCTTGAGGTTCAGGCTTTTCGCCTAGGAATAATGCAACTACTTTTTTGTTCATTGTTTTAAATTTTTCAATGACCTTATTTTTTACTGAAGCTGCTGGTGGCTTAGAAATAAATACGACTACATCCGTATTTTCATCTTTATTTAACATTTCAAGAGCGTCTATAGCAGAAATACCACCTATTTCTTCGGATAAATCCCTACCACCAAGTCCTATAGCATGGGAGATACCCCCACCATTTCTTCCGATAATAGCTGTAACTTCTTGAATACCTGTACCTGATGCACCTACAACACCAATATTTCCTTTTTGAATAACGTTTGCAAAGGCTAAAGGTATATTGGATATTATTCCAGTACCACAATCAGGACCCATTACGATTAGTCCTTTACTATTTGCTTTTTCCTTGAGCTTTTTCTCATCTTCTATAGACACATTATCACTAAAGATAAGTGCATTTATATTTTTATCCAATAAACGGTCTACTTCTCTGTAAACATATTCTCCAGGAAGAGATATTAAGGCTAAATTAGCATCTGGCATGCTACTCAATGCACCATCTAATGTTCTAGTTGTTGTTAGTTTTAAATCTCCCGACTTAGCTGATAACTCTTTAATAAATGTATCTAATTCAGCTGCTACATGGTCAACGAGTTCTTTATGATCAGTGTCCACTGCTATACAAATATCATTTGGACTTGCATCCTCAAATTCTGAAGCATACATTCCTGTATTTTCGAAAATTTCCTTGTTTGCAGGTGTTCCCATCATTATAGATACACTATGAACTCCTTCTAATGCTGAAAGTTTGCTACTTAGAACCATTAGATTTACTGAGTCTTGGTATGTGTTTTTCTTTATTAATCCATAAATCATTTAATCACTCCTAACAAAATGTCATTTATTTATAGATCTAATTTTAGGTCTCCAGGTTTAATCCAACCTAATTTTCTGAAAATCTCTGAGATAATCCAAGTTAATATTGCTGGTGCTATAAAGCAGAATACTATAATCTTAAGCCAAATTTCTCCAGATGGATAACCAGCTTCTGTCATAGCGGCTAATGCACCTAATGGAGCAACAAGTCCCGAAGTTCCTGTTCCAGCAGCCGCAGATATACTTTCCATCTTAAATACTGTGGTCACCATAGGTCCAATGATCATTGCAGCAATTGTTGGTGGAACCATTAGTATCGGTTTCTTTACTATATTTCCTATTTGGATCATAGGAGAACCTAAAGCTTGTGTAACAAATCCTCCCCAGCCGTTTTCTCTTAAACTTTGTATTCCAAAGCCTACGGTATGAGCGCAACCACCTACAACAGCGGCTCCTGAAGCAGGGCCTGCAATAGCGATCATTATAGCAATGGCTGTACTACTGATCGGTAGTGTTAAGGTAATACCCATAATAGCGGCTACTGCCATACCCATTGGCACTGGTTGTAACTCTGTAGCTCTGTTAATAACTTGACCTAAAGCAATCATAAATTGATTTATTCCAGGCCCAGCTAAATATCCTACTATTGATCCAAATATAGCTGTTACAGCTGGAGTTACAACAATATCAATCGGTGTTTCCTTAGAAACAATTTTACCAAACTCTGCCCCTACTACTGCTGCTAGGAAGGCGCCTACAGGTCCACCAAGTTCATAACCAACAGATCCAGTAATTACAGATGCAAATAAAACAAGTGGTGGAGATTTTAACCCTAAGGCTACGGCAACTGCTATACCAGGTCCTGCAACACCTTTTGCTTTAGGAGCAAGAACTTCAACGAAATATGGGATGTTTAATCTTCCGCCAACGGTTTCAAATATAACACCAGTTATAAGTGTTGCAAACAAACCGAGAGCCATAAAGGATAGGGCGTCTATTAAATACCTTTGAAAGCTAATTTCAATATTTTTTCTAGAAAGAAAAGCCTTTAATTTACCTTGTTCTTTTACATTTATATTTTGTTCGTTCATATTCTAACCTTCTTTCTTTATTTATTTTTTTCTAAAAATCTAAGTATTTTTATAGCAAATTGGATCTCTAACAGTTGGTCAGAGTCATCAAAATCAATGTCTGCAAGGTTTTTAATTTGATCTAATCTGTAAGAAACAGTTTTAGGATGAATAAATAGTTCATTTGCCGTCAGCCTTATGTGTTGATTCGTTTTTATATAAACTTCTAATGTTTTTAATAAATCTCTGTTTTTTCTGCTGTCTACTTCCAGAAGTTTAAACACACTTTTTGGGATATATTTATTCATATCAGCATTAAGAGAAATATCTCTTATAATTTTGAAAATTCCTAGTTCGTCATAGCTTAGTATTGTATCTTTTCCATAGAGATCTTCACCTATAGCTATTGCGTCCATTGCTTCGTCATAGCTTTTCTTTATATTCTCAAAACCTTTGACTTCGTTTCCGATACCCGCATTGAAGCAGAGTTTAGAGTATTTTTTTTCTAGGTCTTTACTTATTTTCCTTACTTCATTTTTAATATCTATCAAAGCTTCCTTATAAGTTTTATCAGCACTTCGATTTATAAATATTATTACGTGATCATTTTTTAAAGAATAAGCGCCTTTATGTTTTTTTACCAATGTACCAAGATGCTTTTTAAAAGTACTTTTGATACTATCTAAATTACATTTCAAATTTAAAACTACTATAAAATAAGTGCCGAATAAATTGATCCCAGCTATATTAGCTCTTTCTAACAAAGAATTACTTAGCTTAGGAGAACTGAAAATCAAATCGTTTATGATATCATTCATAAAACGCTCTTCTACTTCTTTAACAGCTATATTTCTAGCCATTATTAATGCGATATTGGTACATGCATTTTCTATTGCAATAAAATCCATATCATCTACTTTCTTGTTTATTTCTATAATAGCAAGATGTAGCTTTGTGTTTTCCAGTGCAGATATTTCAAGCATAACTTGTCCAACACTTTCATTGTTAATGCCTAGAAACCTTTCAGAATACATAATTCCTTTATCCAGTCTTGTATATTTAATTTTGCTATCTTGGATAATTCGAATAGGATCCTTAAGGGTACTAATCATTAAGTTGTAATTCTTATCGTAAATCTCAACTGGGTTACCTATAATTTCAGATAAGGCCTCCACAAAGGTTTTTAGTGGATAGTTTTTAATAGACATATCCCTAAACTTCTCGTGAATTGTTTTAAAGTAAGCTAGTTTGTTAACTTGGCTCTCCATCACCTCGGCCATGGCAGGGTACATAAGATCTGTATAAAATACTTGTCTTGGTACTTCAATAATAGGTATTGATCTTTCGTTACCCCATTTAATTAAACCTGTTGGAATTTCATTTATAGCTTTTCCTATCTTAACAATAATTGCACTGATCTTTTTAGGGATTAAAGTGTTAAAAAAATTAATAATTTCATCATCACTATAATCTTTAAGGGGTAATAAACTTGTAAGTAAAACTTCACCTCCTCGTAACCATTCATTGATAGTAACATCCTCCATGATTGTAATACCGCTTATTTCATTATTCAATCCATGGACTCCTCCAACAGTTTTTGCATCTTTATATGCTTCCAGTGATAAAAGCTTTTTTACAGTTAACTTCATAAAATCATCCTCGCTTAAAGCAAACGATTTATTCTCCGTTGCTTATTTTTATAGTATCAATGTGAATTCTTAAAGTCATTATCCCTAATGGATAATTTTACAGAATTTTTGTACTTATTGCAGATAAGAATATTTAGAAATACAAACTAGTATTAAACCAATTTAAATTTTATCAAACTAGGTCAAACCCCTTAATTATTAAGGATAATTGCTATTGTTTATAAGTAAATATTGAAGGCTAATCAATATTTATTTTTAATACTTACTATATATATACTACTAAAAGCAATTATTAATCTATAAAGGATTATCCATAAGAGATAAAAATTTGTTTTTTATTTATCCATAGCCAATATTGTTATAAGTTCATTTAAATTTTAAAATGGGGATATATGACTCATCTTTTGTCATAACAAATTTTATATATCATTTCGAGGAAAGGTGGTACTAAAATGACTTTGCCTATAAATCTATTTTATTGGTCACTAGCTATGCTTCCAATTTTACTTCTTCTCCTACTAATGGTTAAACTACAATGGGGAGCATCTAAGGCAGCACCTATAACACTCGCTCTAACGATTCTTATTAGTTTTTTATTTTTCAAAGCAAATATTACAGTCATTTCAATCGAAATTTTAAAAGCTTTATGGAGTTCACTAAGCATTATACTTATAATTTTAACTGCTATTATGCTATACGAAGTAAGTAATGAGGCAAAGGCGTTTGCTGTCTTAAATAAAACTTTTGAGAAACTTGCGCCTAACGAACTTTTGAGAATTATGGGAATCGGTATCGTATTTGCTAGTTTTCTACAAGGAGTTACTGGTTTTGGAGTACCTGTTTTGGTAACTGCCCCTTTGCTTATCGGAATAGGAGTTTCACCTATATGGGCTGTAGTAATACCACTGATTGGTCATAGCTGGGCAGGAACTTTTGGAACATTGGCAATCGCTTGGCATTCTATGATCGTGCAAACTGGGATTACAGATGTAAGTACCATTAATTCTATCGCTACATATGCTAGTGGATTATTATTAATTTTAAACATTATTGCAGGTGTCGCAATTTCATATTTTTATGGTGGTATGAAAGGACTAAAGAAGGGTTTAATTGCAATTATTTCTATATCTATTACACAAGGTGTAGGACAGATTATTTTCTCACAAATTAATGCAGATCTTGCAGTTTTCATACCGAGCTCTATCTCTTTAATTGTTTTGATTTTATTATCTAAAAGTCCATTGTATAGGGATAATTGGCAGATTAATGATAGTAAGATTATGCTAAGAAAAGAAAAAACAAATGAAGTTTCTAATGAGGATCATATGACAATAAATGATGCATTCATGCCTTATTATTTAATGACCTCTATAACATTGCTTGTACTTCTTATTCCACCTATTCGTGATTTATTTAGTAGATTTAGCTATGGGCCAAGCTTTATTAAAACTGAAACGGGATTCGGTGTTGTAAATGCAATGGTTACAAATTTTTCTCCTATAAAACCATTAACCCATGCGAGTACATTTCTTTTTAGCTCTGCTATGTTAGGATATTTTTACTATCTAAATAAAAATTTAATTAAAAAAGGGTCCATTCAAAATATACTAAAAAGAACTATAAAAAAAGCACTCCCATCAAGCTTGGCTGTTATTTCATTAATATCTATGTCTAGAGTTATGACGGGTACAGGGCAAACAGAAGTTTTAGCACAAGGAATATCAGGTGTGTTAGGCAGTTATTACGTTGCTATTTCCCCGTTTATTGGCCTTTTAGGATCATTTATGACTGGAAGTAATATGTCTTCAAACATTTTATTTGGGGATTTTCAGATGAAAACATCCGAGATCATAGGATTAAATACTTCGGCAGTTTTAGGTGCTCAAACTGCTGGTGGAGGAATAGGAACTTCTGTAGCACCAGGAAATATAGTTTTAGGTACAACTACGGCAGGAATCCTTGGTTCTGAAGGAAAAGTTTTAAGAAAAATTATTCCTTTTGCATTAACAGTTGCAGCTATATTTGGATTACTATTATATATAAATCATATTTTATAGCTCTAGAAGTATGAATCAATGATAGATTTTAAAGATATATAGGTTAGTATACAAAAATCCTACTATTTTTAGAAATAAGAATAGTGGGATTTTTATTTTAAAGGAATATGGTATATATTTGATCAAAGAATAGCTTTTATATCTAATATTGCATATAGAAAAAAACAATAAAACATTCAATGCATATCGATAATTCCAATTGGTAGCCATTCTTCTAGAATGATAAAATTTAGTTGGATAGTACCAATTTTAAAAAGAAAATATAGGGGGATGTAAATGAGACCTGAAATAATGCAAGAGGTAGAAGGTTTAAGAGGAGTTAATTCAGTAAAGATTAAAGAAGCTCATGAAGCAGGCAAAAAAGTAGTTGGAATGTATTGTGTATTTTCACCTCAAGAAATAGCATTAGCCGCAGATGCAATTTCAGTTACACTATGTGGAACTGCTCAAGCACCTATAGAGGATGCAGAAAAAGAATTACCAAGGAATCTATGTCCGCTTATTAAATCTAGCTATGGATTTGCTATTACAGATAAATGCCCGTATTTTTATTTTTCAGATGTGTTATTAGCCGAAACAACATGTGATGGCAAGAAAAAAATGTATGAGTTAATGGGCAAAATTAAACCGATGCATATAATGAACCTGCCACAGACAGCAGAAGGTGAGGAAGCATTAAATATTTGGAAAAATGAAATGGTTCAATTTAAAAGTTTTTTAGAAGAAAAGTTTGGCGTAGAAATTACAGACGAAAAACTGAGCAATGCGATTCAATTAATGAATAGAGAAAGAAATGCAATGAAAAAGCTACATAAATTAAATGCACATAAGCCTGCTCCATTAACAGGTATGGATATGATGCTAGCACAATGGTTAAAAGGCTTTAATGTAGATAAGGAAGCAGGTATTCATCTAATTGAAAGACTAGTTGCCGAAACTGAAGAGCAAATGGAAAAGGGAATTTACGCTTTTGATGAAAATGCTCCACGTATTTTATTAACAGGATGTCCTATTGGAAGTGGATCTGAAAAGGTATTAAGAATTTTAGAGGAATCTGGAGCAAGTGTTGTTGCATTAGAAAACTGTACAGGCTATAAGGGCTTAGACGTATTAGTGGATGAAACTAAAGATCCAATAACTGCCCTTGCAGAAAAGTACTTATCTACACCATGCTCTTGTATGACAAATAATAATGGAAGATTGGATCTTATTAAAAGATTGGCTGAAGAATATGGAGTAGACGGTGTTGTTGACCTAACATGGCAAGCCTGTCACACCTATAATATAGAATCTTTTACTGTGCGTAATTTTGTTAAAGATGAGCTAAATCTTCCTTTCATTCAAATAGAAACTGATTATTCTGATTCCGATGTAGGACAAATTAAAGTTAGGGTAGAAGCCTTCTTAGAAACTATTGAAGGTGCAGTTACTGCTTAAGTCGTAATATATTCTGTAAGGAAGTGATCTGATGGTTAGTATTGGTATTGATGTAGGATCAGTGGCGGCAAAAGCCGTAGCCTATAACGGAGAAAAAATCGTTGCAGCAGCACTTCTACCTACAGGGTGGAGTCCTAAAGATACGGGAGAGCAGCTACTTAAGGAAATAATGACAAAACTTAATATTACTAAAACTGATGTT
>JAEWHG010000211.1 GCA_023387935.1 Bacillota bacterium | reverse complement strand
GCCAGGATCAAACTCTTAAATAAAAATTGTTTGTTGCAATTTAAAATTGCGGGTTCCATTTTTTAAAAATGGATTAAAATTTATGCTGGCTTAAATCTATACTGTTTAGTTTTCAAAGACCTTTTTTTAAATTTCATCGCCGTGTTTTGGCGACTCATTTAATATATCACATCTAAAATATTATGTCAACAACTTTTTTAAAATTTATTTTGTTTTTTATTTGTGCCTCAAGAGCACTTTTAATACTATACCACCATAATTAGCTTATGTCAACTAAAAAAGAGTAGAATTTTTCTACTCTCTTTTATTCCATACTTCTATTCATCTCTTTTTTAAACTTCTCTATAATACGCTTTTCCATTCTAGAAACTGTCATCTGGGAAACATTTAGTTCCTCTGATACTTTCATCTGAGTCTTATTATTAAAAAATCGATCTTTTAGTACTTTCTTTTCCACTTCATTTAGTTTTTCTATTACTTTATTAAAGAAATCCTTATTTTCTATAGTATCAAAACTTTTATCTAGTTCTCCTATAAGGTCTAATAATTGAATATCTTTATCGTCACCATCATTATCGTATGTTAAATCTAAAGACTTAGGCGTATACACTTGACTAGCTTCCATTGCCTCTATTATTTCTTCTTCTGAACAATTCAAATACTCAGCTATATCTTTTATAGTAGGTGTTCTTTGTAAAGTTTGTTGAAGGGTATTTTTGCTTACATTAATTTTTTTAGATAACTCCTGTATTCTTCTTGGAACCCTAATAGACCAGCCTTTATCTCTGAAATACTTTTTAATCTCTCCTATTATAGTAGGTGTAGCAAAGCTTGAAAATTCAAAACCTCTTGTTATATCAAATCTTTCAATAGCATAAATTAATCCTAATGAAGCTACTTGGTAAATATCTTCATAATCTATGCCCTTATTTAAAAATTTCTTAGATAGAATTTCTGCAATATATAGATGTCTATTTATTAACTCATTTCTTATTTCAATACTTTTAGTTAGGGCATATTCTTTAAAAAGCTCTTTTTCTGTTAAAGATTTCTGTGTTTTGATATTTTTCATAGTAATAGAATTATCAGTATCGGTAGATTTTGCTGTCTTTCCCATTAAGACTCATCCCCCAAGTACTTTATCATTTTTATAATCATGCCCTTACCCTTTTCTGATTGAATCTCCACATCATCCATAAGAGATTTTATAATAAATATACCTAACCCTCCTTCTCTAGGTTTAGTAAGATCAGGCTCTTCTATTTTTTCTAATTGACAACCTTCTCCATCATCATAAACTAGAATTGTTAATTTATCTCCTGTTGAAACAAAATCGATATTAAAATTTCTCCCTTGTTCACAATGGCAACCATGTATGATAGCATTGGTACAAGCTTCAGCAACAGCAACCTTCATGTCTTCAATTTTTTCAATATCAAATCCTAAACGACTTGCAACAGCTGCTAATGTTAATCTTATTACACCTACATATTCAGGTTTACTGGGAACAGATAATTTAATTTCATCCATTTGCATTGTTTTCATTTATCTTCACCCTCAATAATAAAAATTTTGTCCAATCCCGTTATATTTAATAATTTTTTTACATTCGGTCTTATATTCGAAATAATAATATCTTTATTATCTTTTTTTAGTCTTTTAAGCGCACCTATTAATATACCTAATCCTGTGCTGTCTATATACTCTAGTTTTTCTGCATCGATTTTAATATTTTCTTTTTTCTCATCAATAATTCCGATAAAAAATTCTTTCAATTCTCCTGCTGTGTATACATCTACTTCCCCTTCGATTTCAACAAGCCAATGATTATTTTCATAATTAAATTCTTTTTTAATTTGTAAAGACATTTACTTATTCCCCCTTTATCATATGTATTCAACATTTATTCCTTAAACTAATTTTTATATACTAAATAAATCGGAATATTATCTTTTTTTATTATACCAAATTTTTTTGTTTTAAACTACCATCATCCCTTTTAACACAAAATACAGATATTATTTTTCCTATATAGTAAGAATATATAAGAATAAAAAAGAGATGGGTTTAAAATCACCCACCTCTTTTTTTATTCCTGATCTTCTTCTTCAACTTCGCTTGCAGCCATTAGAGCTACAGTGATAATTGATTGGTCTTCTTCCATCCTCATTAATGTAACCCCTTTAGTATTTCTACCTAGTTTAGATATATTACTTACATTTAATCTTATTACAGTTCCATCATTATTTATTAATAAAATTTCATCTTCTGTAGTAACAATCTTCGCTCCTACTAACGGTCCTGTTTTTTTAGTTACATTGTAGGTTTTAATACCTTTTCCACCTCTAGTCTGTAGGCGGTATTCATCTGTATCTGTTCTTTTTCCGAAACCTTTTTCACTTACCACTAATAGATCTTTATCATCTTCTACAACTTCCATAGAAACTACATGATCGTTTGGCGATAAGTTAATTCCTTTTACTCCCATAGCACTTCTACCCATATCTCTTACATCACTTTCTTTAAAGCGTATCGACATCCCTTGAGAAGTAACTAAAATTATATCTTCATTTTCATCTGTTAGTTTAACTTTAATTAACTCGTCATTTTCTCTAATACTAATAGCTATTAAACCACTTTTTCTAGTATTTTCAAATTGACTTAGTTGAGTCTTTTTAATAATACCATTTTTAGTAGCCAAAACAAGGTACTTAGTATCGCACTGTCTACCTACTGGAATGGTAGCTGCGATCGTTTCACCAGAGCTAAGTGGTATTAGATTAACTATTGCAGTCCCTTTAGCTTGTCTTTTAGCCTCAGGTATCTCATAAACATTTAATTTATATACTCTACCAAAGTTAGTGAAAAATAGCAGGTAGTCATGCGAATTAGATGTAATTAGATTTTCAACAAAATCTTCTTCTCTTGTAGTCAATGCTGCTATTCCTTTACCACCACGTTTTTGGCTTTTGTAAGTATCAGCTGGAAGCCTTTTAATATATCCAAAATGAGTTAAAGTAATAACTACTTCTTCCTCATCGATTAGATCTTCTATATTAATTTCTCCAATTTCTCTTGTTATTTCTGTTCTTCTTCTATCTGCATATTTTTCTTTTATTTCTAATAATTCATCTTTAATAATATTAAGGACTAATCTTTCATTAGCTAATATTTCTTTTAAATGATTAATAACCTTTATTAATTCTTCATATTCTTCCTCAACTTTTTCTATTTCTAATCCAGTAAGTTTTTGCAATCTCATATCTAAAATTGCTTGTGCTTGTCTTTCTGATAGATCAAACTTTTCCATTAAGCCAGCTTTAGCTGTTTGAGTGTTTTCTGAAGCCCTAATAAGTTTAATAACTGCATCTAAATTATCTATAGCTATTTTTAAACCTTCTAATATATGTGCTCTTTCTTCCGCTTTATTTAAATCAAATTTTGTTCTTCTAGTAATAATATCCTTTTGGTGGTTTAAATAATGCGTTAATACATCTTTTAAATTTAATACCTTAGGCTCACCATTAACTATTGCAAGCATTATAACACCAAAAGTATCTTCTAGCTGAGTATGCTTATATAATTTATTAAGAACAACGTTAGCATTTGCATCCCGTTTAAGCTCTATTACTATACGCATTCCTTCTCTATCACTTTCATCCCTTAGATCAGAAATACCTTCTATTTTTTTATCTCTTACTAATTCTGCAATTTTTTCAATTAATCTAGCCTTATTTACTTGGTATGGGATTTCATTAACAATAATCTGTTGTCTTCCCTTACTCATCTCTTCTATACTTGCCTTTGCTCTTACTTTAATCTTACCTCTACCTGTTTTATATGCCTCTTTAATTCCATCTGTACCCATAATAGAAGCACCTGTTGGAAAATCTGGCCCTTTTATATGCTCCATAATATCTTCCACTTCAGCCTCAGAGTTATCAATTAAAGTAATAACACCATCTATTACTTCTCCTAAATTATGGGGTGGAATATTCGTTGCCATACCAACTGCAATACCATTAGATCCATTAACAAGTAAATTTGGGAACTTACTTGGAAGTACAGAAGGTTCTTTCAAAGTTTCATCAAAGTTCGGTCTATAGTCTACAGTTTCTTTATTAATATCCCTAATCATTTCCATGGCCATCTTAGATAATTTTGCTTCCGTATAACGCATAGCAGCTGCACCATCACCATCAACAGAGCCAAAGTTACCATGCCCATCTACCAGCATATATCTCATTGAAAAATCTTGAGCTAAACGCACCATTGCATCATATACAGCAGTATCACCATGTGGGTGATACTTACCCAAAACATCCCCAACAATACGAGCTGATTTTTTATGTGGCTTGTCAGGAGTAATTCCTAGCTCAATCATAGAATATAATATCCTTCTATGAACAGGCTTAAGTCCATCTCTCACATCTGGAAGTGCCCTCCCTACAATAACACTCATAGAATAGTCTATATATGATTTTTTCATTTCCTTTTCTATATTTATAGGGATTATATTACTTCTTTCCTCTAACATTTTTTATCCCCCTTATTATATGTCTAAATTTGTAACATATCTTGAATTTTGTTCAATAAATTCTCTTCTTGGTTCTACCTTATCACCCATAAGAGTATTAAAAATATCATCTGCAGCAGCTGCATCTTCAATAGATACTTGAAGGAAAGTTCTAGTTTCAGGATTCATAGTAGTATCCCAAAGTTGTTCAGGGTTCATTTCTCCTAGACCTTTATATCTTTGAATATCAACATTTCCACCCATTTCAGCTACTTTTTCTTGCATTTCTTCCTCTGAATAAGCATAGTTTTCTACTTTACCTTTTTTAATCTTATATAAAGGTGGTTGTGCAATATATACATATCCATGTTCAATTAAAGGTCTCATATATCTAAAAAAGAATGTTAATAATAATGTTCTAATATGAGCTCCATCTACGTCCGCATCAGTCATAATAACAATCTTATGATACCTAGCTTTTTCTATATCAAATTCTTCTCCTATACTAGTACCAAAAGCTGTAATCATATTTCTAATTTCTTGAGATACCAACATTTTATCAAGTCTTGCTTTTTCAACATTTAATATTTTCCCTCTTAAAGGTAATATAGCTTGTATACTTCTATCTCTACCTTGTTTTGCACTACCACCAGCAGAGTTACCCTCAACTATATAAATTTCACTTAGTGCAGGGTCTTTTTCAGAACAGTCTGCAAGTTTTCCTGGAAGAGCAGAGCTTTCAAGAGCACCTTTTCTTCTTGTTAACTCCCTAGCTTTTTTAGCAGCTTCCCTAGCACGCTGAGCTCGTTGAGATTTTTCTAAAATAATTTTTGCATCTATAGGGTTTTCTTCTAAAAACGCTTCCAAAGCTTCAGATACACTAGCCTCAACAATACCTCTCATTTCACTATTTCCGAGTTTTGTCTTTGTTTGGCCTTCGAATTGTGGATTTGTAAGTTTAACAGAAACAACAGCTGTTAATCCTTCTCTTATATCTTCGCCTAAGAAGTTCGCATCTTTTTCTTTTAAGAATCCATTTTTTCTAGCATATTCATTAATTATTCTTGTTAAAGATGCTCTAAATCCACTTAAATGACTTCCACCTTCATGTGTATTAATATTATTAGCATAACTAAAAATATTTTCTGAATATGTGTCTGTATATTGCATAGCTACTTCTGTAACATTATCATCTTTTTCTTTTTCAAAATATACTATTTTTTCATGAAGTGCTTGTTTGTTTTTATTTAAATACTTAACAAATTCGCGTATTCCTCCATCATAATAAAATATTTGTTCTTGTTCTTTTTCTAGCCTTTTATCAATTAAAATAATTTTAATTCCTTTATTTAAAAATGCAAGTTCTCTTAATCTATATTCTAATGTTTCATATTGGAATATCGTTTCTTCAAAAATTTCTGCATCAGGCTTAAATAATATTGTTGTTCCTGTTTCTTTTGTTTCACCAATAACTTTAATGTCTTCTACAGGATTACCTCTTTCAAACCTTTGCCAGTAAACCTTACCATCTAATTTAATTGTTGCTTCTAAATACTCAGATAAAGCATTAACAACTGAAACACCAACAC